>NZ_DBJD01000006.1:0-21881 GCF_002297065.1 Treponema sp. UBA785
CGCCTGCGAACAAAAGCCCGAATTTTGAGACATCGAGCGGCTCAGACAAAACACAAGAAGAAATATCCGCAACGAGCGGAATATCGCCTGTGTCAGGAAGATACTCGTAATGAGTTCCCATAATCGTGTTGTTCATGCAGATGTAAACGTAGTCGTAATCGCCTGAAACTTTTTCAACGCGCGGAATATAAGAATAATTTTTGTCTTTTGAAGACGCGATAATGTCAACTTCAACGCCGAGCTTTTTCGCCTCTGCCGCGGCTTTTTTTGCCCAAACGCCAGTCTCAATGTAAGCCGCTTTTTTGTGGTGAATTCCCAAGTTTTCTGCGACCATCGCAAACTGTGTCGAGCCTCCGCCCTGAACAAAAAGAACCTTGTAATTTTCAGGAACGTTCATCAGCTTTCGGACCATCGCCTCTGCGTCTGCAATAATCGGCTCGTAATCCTTTGAGCGGTGGCTCATTTCCATGACCGACTGGCCGCTTCCATTGTAATCGAGCATTTCTGCCGCGCACTCTTTCAAAACATCTTCCGGCAAGCAAGAAGGACCAGCACTAAAATTGTAAACTCTTGACATTCGTCTCCACCTCATCGTGATTTTTGATTCTTTTTTGGGCGTTTCTCTCGCTTTCGCTCGAGCCGGGCTATTCGGGGTTGCCATTGGCTTTCGCCAACGCTTTGCGCCCCTTCTATCCCTAACGCGGATTTTTTTGTGAAAATATTCACAAAAAATTGTACAAAAAGTTTAGGTAATTCTGCGGTTAAAGTCAACAAAAAGCGGAAAAAACACTGGCTTTATTGTGAAAAAAATCACAATAAGAAAAAAAATAAGAATTAGCGCCGAATTTTGGGTAGTAAACATTTTAAACTTTTTATATGCTGACTTTGTTATAAGATTGTGTTGCAAACTTTTTATGGGAGTGTAAAAAATGGCTGGAAAAACGGTCGCAAAACTTGTTATTGACGGTGTTATCGAAGAAAAAAACGAAACTTACAATCAAAAATGGATTCTTGAGCAGATAGAAGATATTTCGGAAGACAAGGCTAATGCTGGATTATTGCTTTTTATCGATTCTCCTGGAGGCGGAGTTTATGAATCTGACGAAGTTTTTGAAGCTGTTTTAAAATACAAGAGAGAAACCAAGCGTCCTGTCTATGCATATTTTGCTTCTCTTGCGGCAAGCGGCGGTTATTACATTGGCTGTTCTGCCGACAAAATTTTTGCAAACAGAAACACTTTGACTGGTTCAATTGGTGTAATTGCCGGACGTTTTGTTGATTTAACCGAACTTATGAAAAAACACGGAATAAAAAGCGAAACGGTTCATGCTGGACGAAACAAGGTTATGGGAAGTTTTACCGAACCCGTAACCGAAGAGCAGAAAAAAATCATGCAGTCGATTGCCGATGAGTGTTACTGTCAATTTACTCAGATTGTGAGCGAAAGCCGCAAGCTTGATATTGAAAAAGTTCGTGAACTTGCGGACGGACGCATTTATACGGCAAATCAGGCGAAAAATAACGGGCTTGTTGACGATGTAATGAACTTTGAAGAAGCAAAAAATTTGATTTACACGGAAGTTTTTGGCAATAAAGACTACAAAAAAGACTTGGAAGAATACAAATACAAGCCAAAGCCTTCTCTTGTTAAAAAATTTTTAAAGCAAACTTCTTTTAGCTTTGGAAAACTTGACTCTTTGACGGAAATTGCCTTAAAAAGCGCAAAACTTCCTTTTCCTGCGTTTTATTACGATTCGCAGCGATTTTAGCTTTGCAGTTTTTAGTTTTTTACAGAAGGTTTGCCAGAGATTTTTCTGGAGAGGCATTTTCTAGCCGAAAATTTTCTGGCACGGTAAGCACGGCATTTGTGTAGTTTACAATTCCTTTTATGCCGTAGCTTACGAGCCTGTCTGTCATTTTTTGAGCCATTGAGTCGTCAACTGTCAAAATTGCAAATTCGATTTTTTTCTGCCTGATTGTTTTTTCGAGATCGAGAGTTGGAAAAAGCGGAATTTTAGATTTTATAAGTTCTACGCGGTTTTGGTTTGAGTCGAAGCCGGCAACTAGAGCGAAATTTTCGTTTAAAAAGACGGAATTTTCAAGAAAAGCCTGTCCGAGATTTCCAAGTCCGACTATGCAGAAGTTGTGTTTTTCACCGCTGCTTTTTATAAGTCCAAGATTTTTGTCTATTTCGGTTTTTAAGGATTTTAATTCGTAGCCGTTGCTTTTTCCTGTGTGCAGTTCCAGAAGAGAGATGTCGCGTCTGATTGTTGCTTCGCCCCAGCCTGTAAGTTTAGCAATTTCTGCTGAAGTTATGTGTATTTTTTCTTTTGGCTGTTGAGAAAGCAGGTTTGAAAGTGTTAGAAGTCTTTTTTTTGACGGCAAAGGAAGTTCTTTCATATTTTATTTTTTTTGCTTTTAGAGTTGAACTGTTCCGATTACTGTTTCGTCGCTGTCTTTTTGGGCAGAATTTTTGTAAGAATTCTCAGAAGACTGTTGTTGCGGCTGTTTTTTTTGCTGAGTTTTTGTTTTGGAATCGGCAGTTTTTTGAGAGCGCGCTGTTTTTGGCGCAACTAAAAATCCAAAAAGCGAACCGCAAAGTCCGCCGGCAATGTGCGCGATTGTCGAAACATTGGAAGCCGACGGAGAAATAAATTCTTTTAGGACAAAAACTGCGATTAAGAAAATAAAACTCAGAGGCAGCTGATTTTTTTCGATTGTGCTTATCGAAGCGAGCAAAATAAGCATAAAAGCGATTCCGCTGGCTCCTAAAAGCGAAGACGGAATAAAGCATGCGTTAATCATTCCTGTTACAAAGGCTGTAACTGTCAGCATAAGCGCAATCATTGCAGAGCCATATTTTTCTTCCATAAGCGGTCCGATTAAAAGAATGAATGTTAGGTTTCCGAGGAGATGCGCCGCGTCAATATGGCCGAGAACGTGAGTAAAAAGCCTTACGTAGCTGAACGGATAGAGCCAGTCAAAATTTTTGTTGCCGGGAACTGTAAAAAGTAAAGAAATCAGTTTGTGTTTGAAGATAAAATAATCGGCAAGAAAGATAAATGAGCAAAAAATCGAAAATGTAAGGCTGACAGGTGCGTTGTAAGAAACGCGCAAATGTTTTTTCATATTTAGTTTGTCGGAATTTTAAGACGTTGGATTAAGTTTTTTTGATTGCCAAGAAACGCCGGTTTTTATAAAATGAAAATATGAATGCTATTATTACAGTTGTTGGAAGTGACAAAGTTGGAATTATTGCTGAAGTAAGCGCATTGCTGGCTCAGCACAAGATAAATATTGCGGATATTACACAGACAATTCTTTCTGGAAATTTTGTAATGATGATGATGGTGAGTCTTGAATCTGCTGATATTTCAATTGACGAGCTGCGCAATATTTTGAGCGAGACAAGCAAAAAAATGCACGTTGAAATCAACATCATGGCGGAAAAGGTTTTTTCGTCAATGAATAGAATTTAGGTTAAAAACAATTTTTGCGTTAGCGCTGGCAGCCCCGAAGTTGCGCGGCTTTTAGCCGCGCAATGAGCCACGGATGTGGCGAAGGGCGGACATAGCGACCCTAAGCGCAGCGCAGGGAAACGCCCTTTTTTTTAGAAATAGACACGGCAGCCTGCGCTTATTCCGTTCCAGGTTTTTGTTGGCTTTAAGTTTTCTGAATTTCCGACTTCGAGGAGTTTCCAGCCGGCAAAAAGTTCGTAGCGCTGAAGAAAAATTCCTGCCGAAAGAAGAGAATCCCGTAAATAGACATTTTCATCAAATTCTTGCCAGCAGAATTTCCACTGGAATCCGAGCGGTTTTAAAGGATAAAAGCGGAAATCCATTCCAAGCGCAAGTCCGTTGCTTTTTAAAACTTCACTTATGTTTCCGTACCATTTTGACCATTGGACAATTCCCGTAATTGTTATTAAATTTGACTGGAAAATTGAAAGATGGGCTCCAAGCCGAATGTTTCCGTAAGTTTCGTCAAGAAAATTGTCTTGTTCCGAGATTACAAGGTTTTCAAAATAAGGTCCAATAATCGGGAAAAAAAGTCCTTCAAAACAAAATTCGTTTCCTGTTCCTAAATCTGCCAGATAAAAAAATGAATCTGAGGCTGAATATCGGTTTGATTTTGTTTTTGCTTCTGGATTTGTTTCTGTTTCTGCCCATTTCATGTAGGTTAAATTTTCATATTTGTATGGAAATGATGTGTAGCGTACGGTGCAGGTGTTGTAATACCATAGAACTCCGGCAATTTCTGCTAAAAAAGTGATAAGCGAATTTTCTTCTGAATCTGGGCTAGAAGAGCTGACTGATTTTTCTTCTTCTTCCTGCGTTTCTGTTTCCGAGCGGGAAGATTCAACTGCCGAGCTGAATTCTCCAGAAAAAACAGGCTGCAGCTGAGATGTAAAAAATATTGAAATGAACAAAAGAGATATAAAATTGTTTTTGTAAAATTTAAAGAACTTTTTCATTTTTATTTTTTTGCCACAATTACCATTGTCCGGGCTTTTTCGTTATAAGGGCTAAAATCAAAATCTCCGTAAACTTCTACGGAACTAAAACCGATTCCTGTCAAGATCCGCTTTAACTCGATTCCAGAATATAATCTCTGCACAAACTCGTGCTCTATTCTTTGACCGGTTTCGTTGTCGATTAAAATCCATTTTGAGCGAAGTCCTTCCCATGCTCCTTCGACGTGGAATTCTGTCAAGACGGTTTTTCCGGCACGTTCAAACCATTCGCCTTCGGTAAAATACAGGATTGCAGTCTCGCGGCTCAAATTTTCCAGAATAAACCAGCCGCCGTCTTTTAAACTTGAATAAATATTCTGTAGAATTTTAACGTCTTCTTCGATTGTGTCGCAGTAACCGAACGATGTGAACAAATTTACTGCGCAATCAAATTTTTTACCGGACGAAAAACTGCGCAAATCTGCTTTTATAAGGCTGAGTTTTACGTTTTCGTCTTCGGCTGTTTCTTTTGCGGCGTCGAGCTCGCTTTGAATTATGTCAACTCCGGTTACGTCCATTCCGAGCAATGCCAGTTCAACGCTGATTCTTCCAGGCCCGCAGCCAGCGTCCAAAATTGCGCTTCCTTTTTTTAAGCCGGCGATTTTGCAGACTGATTCGGCGACTGCCGGAGCTTCTGCCCAACGGTTTGCATCGAACATAATCGGAGCGTAATTATTCCAGAAATTTTCGTTTTCAAACCACTGTTTTTTTTCTGACATTTTGTCCTCTCCTTATAAAAAACTTGCAACGCAAACTGTTCAGAATTTTTATTTTTGCAAATTTCCTGTTAATTTTAGGAATTATATCATAAAATTTGAGGAGCTCATATTGCTTTTAAGCCTTGAAAGCGGATATAAAAAACATTTGTCCGAATTTCCTGCTTTCCGCAATTCCGCTGTCCGCTTCATCCGGCAAAGCCGGACGCTTCGCGTTGCTTCAATCAGGGCTGCATTATGGTTCTGCAACTTTTAAATCAAGAGCGGCAGATGCCAGCGCTTTTGTGTACGAATTTTCTTCCCCGGCTGAACTGTAATTTTCATTGTTCAGTCCACGGTTTAAAACCATTTTTTTGCTTCTTTTTGCTTCTTTTTGTTGCTGCGCAAGGTTTTTTGCAGACAGCAGAATTTCGCCGGCTTCGTCCGCCCTTATGTGCAAAAGTTGCGCAATCTGCGATTCTTCGGTTTTTGCAAGGTTTTCGATTGTTGTAAAAGTTTTTAGAAGCAATTTTTCTCTTTTTTCGCCAATGTGCGGCAATGTCGAAAAAATGCTCACTGTGTTTTCTTTTGTTCTTAAAGTCTGGTTTCTGCTGGTCGCAAAACGGTGTGTTTCATCTCTGACGCGCTGCAAAAGCCTTAGAGCGTCGCTTTGTTTTGGAAGGCGGATTGGTTTTGAGGTATGAGGCCGCCATATTTCTTCGTCGCGTTTTGCAAGTCCTGCAATCGGAATATCAAGATCAAGCGCCTTTAATATTCCATCAACTGCATTTACTTGGCCTATGCCGCCGTCTATTAAAATCAAGTCCGGCAAACTTTCATTTTCATTTTTGAGCCGGCTGTAGCGTCTTGTCGCCGCTTCGCGCATTGATGCAAAATCGTCAATTACGCCGTCTGTTGTCTTCAGACGGAAATATCTGTAATTTTTTTTGTCGGGATTTCCTTTCCAAAAACTGATAAGAGAAGCAACTGGAAATTTTCCGCCAATGTGGGCAATATCGAAACCTTCGATTCTGTCTGGAATCCGTGGAAGTCCGAGAAGTTTTTTCAATTCTTCAAGGGCCGGCATATCCCCGCGTTCCCTCAGTCTCCGGATAATGTCTTCGTGGGCGTTGTTTTTTGCCATGTTGAGAATTGCTGCGTGCCGTCTGTTTTCGGCAGAAAAACGCCTGTCGTCCTGGGAACATTTTACCGTCACAAGCTTTGTCTTCGGTTTTTGAGCCTGTTTTTCGTCCGGCTTTAAATTTTCCAGCCATTCCCCCAAAACCTTCGAGTTGTCTTCTTCGGAAATAAAAACTGAAGGCGGCAAGTCTGCTGTATCCGAATAATATGCGGCTGCAAATTCTTCAAGAAGCTCATCGTCATCTGCAATGCTTTCTACCCGGAAATTGTCGCGCCCGAGCAGTTTTCCGCCACGGATTTTTAAGACAGTAAAACTTACGAGTTCGCCCTCGCGCCAGTGAGAAATGTAGTCGCGGTCATCCACCGAAGCAAAATCTTCGACAAGATTCTGGTTTTGCATGACGGTCAAAGCGCGCAGTCCGTCGCGGATTCTTGCGGCTTTTTCAAAATTTAGCGAAGCGGCAGCGGCTTTCATAATTGATGTCAATTTTGCGGCAGTTTCATCACCTTTTTCCTCAAGCAAGGACTTTATTTCTTCGATAAATTCATTATAGGAATCTTTATCAATTTTTCCGCAGCAAGGCGCTTTACAACGGCCGATGTGGTAATACATGCAGGGAGCTGTTCTTTTTTTGAATGTCCGGCAATGTCTTACAGGATAAACTTTGTAAAGTGTCTCTATAAAAGTTTCGAGGGCTCCTGAATCAGGATACGGTCCGTAATAAATTGAGCCGTCTTTTTTGATTTGCCGCGTCTTGAAAACCCGTGGGAATTCTTCATTCGTAATTTTTAGCGAAGGATAGGATTTTCCGTCTTTTAGTTGAATATTGTAGCGCGGCGAATATTTTTTTATAAGGTTGTTTTCGAGAAGAAACGCCTCGTATTCGTTTGACGTGGTTATGTATTCAATCGAGCTTGCGTTTGTCACCAAAAGTTGAACTTTGATGTGGCGCTCACCGGAAAAATACGAAGAGAGACGGTTTTTTAGGTTTTTGGCTTTGCCGACATAAATGACAGTTCCTTTTTCGTTTCGCCATAAATACACACCGCTGGAGGAAGGTGCTTTTAGTGCGGTTTCGTGAAGAATTTCATAGGCCGGATTAACTGAAGTATTCATTATGAGTTTTATGAAAAAAAATATATTAAAATTGAGTCTAGCATATTTTGCTTCGGCTTTTGTGCTTGTGTCAACAGCCGCCGCTTCAGAAAAAACTTTGGTTCTTGGCGGAAAAAACGGCTGGAATGATTTTTTTATAAAAAAAGGAATTACGACAGGACAGGGACGTTTTGGTTTTGATGCTCTCCAGCTTTCTTCTCAAACTCAAATTGTCGACGTAGATACAGAACTGTTTTTACTTTTTGAAAACGGAAAAATTTCGGATTTTGATGGAAAAGGAAATTATAAAATAATAGAAAATAATCTTTTGCCTGTAAAAGACGCTGCAAAAGGAAACGGAGCCGCTTTAAGCCGCGGAGAAAAAAAAGGTTTGGTCTTAAAAAAAGATACATCGCCTTTTTCCGGAAGCTATGCTCCTGGAAGCTCATTTTCGGTCGAATTCTGGATTTCGCCGTCGCTTGCAGAAAATGGCGAAAAAATTTATTCATGGCAGACTTCAATAAATTATTCAAAATACACGGATTTTCAGACGGTTAGCGCTGTTTTTTTGAACAATCGGATTGAATGGAGATTTTTAAATGTATTTCCGGGGCTTTCTGAGCGCGAAGTTGTCTTAAAAGGCTCAACTCCGGTGATTCCTCAAAAATGGAGCCGTCATACAGTAAGTTTTGATGAGGAAACCGGATGTCTTGAATATCTTGTTGACGGAAAAACCGAAGACATAAAATTTATAACTTCGACTCGCCACGAAAGCGGAACAGTCTGCACTCCAGTCATTGGGAAAAATTCAACAATCGAAATCTGTCCTTCTTTTACCGGGAAAATTGACAGCATATGTATAAAAAATGCCGCTTATAAAGGCGATGAAAATATTCTCGCAAGCGGAAACGAAGCTTTTAAGGCGGAAGGCGGCCGTTTTGAAACAAGGCCAATCCTTGTAAGCCGCGCCTCAAGTTTTGACAGCCTTGAGGGAATCGTAAGTGTTCCTGCCCAGACCGAATTGAAATTTTTTGTGCGTGCTGGCGACAATTGCTACGGCTGGACAGAAAATTATCCTGAATGGAAAGAAATTTCGCTGGACGAAAAAATAGAAGGCGTTAGCGGACAATATTTTCAAATTGCTTCCGAACTTTTGCCGGACGGAAATTGCCAGCAAACTCCGAAAATTACGGAATTGACCGTAAAATATACAGAACCCGAAGCTCCGCTTCCTCCGTTTTTTGTAAAGGCAGTTCCCGGCGACGGCGAAGTTACTTTAAGCTGGCGTTTTTCGATTGACGACAATGCCGGCGGCTACTATGTTTATTACGGCTCAAAGCCGGGAGAATATCTTGGCAGAGCTGCAGTTGAAGGAGTTTCTCCTGTGAATGCTGGAAATTCAACTTCAATTACGCTGACAGGACTTAACAACGGAACGATTTACTATTTTGCGGTTTCGACATATTCAAAACTGGATGAAAACATAAACGGCCAGCTTTCCAATGAAGTTTTTGCCCGTCCAGCAAAACGGCTTGCAAAAAAATAAATTCCGCTGACTTAACTGACTGGAGAAGATTTATGGTCCCAAATCAACTTTTGCTTTCGAGGGCACGTTCTGCAACTTTGGCGCGAGATTTTGATCTTGCCGCACGCCTTTACCGCCAGCTTTTGCGAGAAGACAGAAACAATGTTGAACTTTTAAAACAGCTTGGAAATCTTTACATGAAAAGCGGCCGGGATGACCTTGCTCTTCCTGTCTTTAAAAATATAGTTGAGCTTTCAAAAGGCGATTTTGACTCTTTAATAACTCTTGGCGGAATTTACCGGCGTTTAAAAATGTACGAAGATTCAATCGCCATCCTTGAACAGGCTTTGATTTTTGACAGCGACAATCCCCAGGTTTCATACAATCTTGGTTTTACCTACAAAATTATGGGCGACACGGAAAATGCAATCAAATGTTTTGAAGATACGATTGAAATGAACCCGGAAGATGTTCTTGCTTACAATCATCTTGGAACAATTTATGCTCAAAAAAATGAACACGAAAAAGCCGTCCAGTGGTATTTGCGCGGGCTGAATGTCGACTCAAACCATCCAGTTCTTTTGCTAAATATTGCAAAAAGTTATGAAGAACTTGGAGATTATAAAAAAGCCTGCGAGTCATATTCCAGGGCTTTGCGTTCAAAACCGCTTTGGAATGATGCAGTCGGTGGATTTTCGCGCCTCCTCGTAAAAATAAATCGCGCTCAAGAAGCTCATGAACTTGTAAAACGGGCGCTGTCGGTCAACCCAAATGACGAAATTCTCGAAGAAAATTTAAAATATGTGGAAAAATTTGTTGAAAAAAACAAAGATGATGAAAATCTGGACGGAAACAAAATTCAGCCGGAAAATCAAGAATCCGCCTCAGAGAAATTAAATTTAAACGGCGAAAAATCTGATTTTGAAAAAGAAAGTCAGGACGAAGAAAATGCCGGAATTCAGCCAGAAATTGAATTAGAGCAGACCGAAGAAAATCTTGCGGAGAAAAAAACGGAAGACGAAACTTTGGCGGAAGCAGAAAATGAAGAAGACGAAACCGAAGAAAATTCTAGCCTTGACGAATTAAAACTCGGTGATGATGAAAATTTTGATTTTGAAACTTTTGGTCAGGAAGATTTTGAAGATGAAGACATTCCCGAACTGGAAGAAAATGGGCAAGATGAAGAAAATGAACCGGAATTGACGGAAGAAAAACAAAATTCGCCAGAAGAGAGTCCGCAGAAAATTCAGCAAGCCGCAGGCTTAAAACCTTCAGAACAGCCAGCCATAGAAAAGTTGCCGGAACTCGAAAGTTTTGATGATGAAGCTCAAGGTTTTTCAGAATTTGAAAGTTTTGACGATAAATCTCAAGATATTCCAGATGGAATTTCTGTTTTTTCTCAGGAATTAGAAGCTATTGAACCGTTTGATTTTCTTGAACCGGAACCTGTTGAAGAACTTCCTCAAAATCCAAAACTTGCGCTTTTTATAAAACTTCGTGAGCTCCTGGAATTCTTGCCTGAAGAAAAAAAATGCGAATTTCAGACCAGTGAAACCCGCATTCTCCTTGATTTTGTAATTTCCCGGCTTTCGGGCAAAAAAGGTCTTTTTGAAAAGGCAAATGAGCTTATTGAAGGCGGTTTTGTTCAGCCTGCCGGACAAAAAATCGGACAAAGTTCATCTTCTCGACAGCTTTTGTCCGACGGTTTTAAAGTCGTAAAGGAGCTTTCTAACAAAATTCCAGATAAAAATCTTGTTTTCGCAATGGAAAATTTGCTCAAAAAAATTCCTTTTTAACGGTAAATAATCTTGCTGTGAGTAATTACTTCGTTTCCGTCTTCGGTAATAAGAACATCGTTTTCCAGACGTGCGCCGCCAAGTTTTGAATCATAAAGTCCAGGCTCAAGAGTGACAATCATTCCCGGCTTAAAAACAAGGTCGTCGCTCTGTTTTGCGCTTACCCGTGGAAATTCATGGATTTCAAGTCCGATTCCATGTCCCAAAGTATGAGGCATTTCGCGCTTTGCTTTTTTGAAAACTTCGTCAGCAACAAGACCTGCCATTTTGATTTTTTCACCATTTTTATAGTAAGGCAGAGCTTCTTTTGCGGCTTTTTCTACAAGTTCAACAAGTTTTTTCTGTTCATCGGTTGCATCTTTTACAACTGTGAGTGTAGTGTCGGAAGTGTAGCCTTCAAAAACAACTCCAAAATCAAGAATTGAAAGACCTTTTCCAGGCCATGGAGCGCTTGTGTAGCCTGGAAAAGCGTGAATTGCAAAACTTCTTGAAGAACCTGCGGCCAAAGTGTCAAAACCGTTTCTTTCGCAGCCGTTGAGCCTCAATTCTCGTTCAATCAAAAGCGAAACATCCATTTCTGTTTTGATAGAGCCGTCATCAATTCCATTTTCGATTTTTTCGATTATCATGTCTCCGACTCTTGCCGCTTCTTTTGTACATTCAATCTCGTATTCATCTTTGCAGGCGCGCAGAGAAAGCACATAGTCATGAACAGAATTTTCTCTGCACAAAACGTCCCAGCCTTGCAACGCGTCTACGTACTTTAAAAACAGCGGATATGGAGTTGCAGGCGAAACTTCAACTTTGAGGCGCGGATCATTTTTTTTGAAAGACTTTAAAACTTCCCGAACGGCTTCAATATTTTTTCTGTCATACTTATTATATGGAACGATTTTAACATCAACGCTTCGCTCTTTTGCAAGATTTTCGTCCCAAGGAACAAGCGCATTTTTTCCATCGCTAGAACAAATCCAAAGCGCGTCCGAAGGATGTCCGGTAAAATAGCGGACGCTCAAGTCTCTGCGGCCTTCGGTGTCCTCAAAAACCGCCGCAGTGATTTTGTTTTCTTTCATAAATGCAAAAAGTTTTTCACGTCTGGCAGCATATATTTTTTTTAATTCATCTTTTGTGTAATTTTTCATTTAGAATTATCTCCCTAAATCAAATTGTATTTTAACATAAATTTTGTTTTTGTTCGGACGGTTTGTTTATTGAAAACTGTTCTTCAAATTATTTTTTTACTTTTTTTAGAACCATATTTTTAGCGCTTGCAAGCATAGGATCTTTTGTTATAAGCAAAAGTAAAATTCCTGCAAAAGCAAAAACTATTGCTGTCAAAATTACTGCTCCTCCAAATTCTACAAATCTTCCGCGGCCTGCAAACAAAGCAGATGTTGCGTTTTTAACGAGAATTGCCGGAACTGCTGCAATTATCGAAAGCACGGCAATTTTTAGCGAATACAAAATTGTTCCGCCGACAACGGCTTTTACGTCAATCTGTTCATTTTTTTTAAGAAAAACAAAAAGCAAAACGGAATTTGCAAGGCTTCCGAGGGTGAGCGCCAGAGCAATTCCTCCTCCGCTCATAGGTTTTATCAAAATAAGCGCAAAAATCATATTTATTGCAAGTCCAAAAATTCCTGCCAGAGTAGGGGATTTTGTGTTTCCCTGTGCATAAAAAGCAGGAGCGACAACTCTGTTCATTGCAATAAAAAAAAGTCCTGCAATATGAAATCGAAATGCCGCAAGAGTAAGATGAACTGATTCATCATTAAAATTTTTCGATTTATAGACAAGAGAAATAATTTCTTTGCCACATACAAGCGAATAAAAAGTTACTGGAATCGAAATCAGAGCGATAATTTTGATTGCCTGCGAAAGAAGCCTGTTAAAATTTTCCCATTTTTGTGTTTTTGCAAGTCCGCTCAAATCCGGCAAAATTACGGTTCCAATCGAAACAGCAAAAATTCCTAGAATCAGTTCTTGAAGGCGCAGACTGTACTGGAGAGAAGAAACTATTCCTGTTCCTGCTTTTCCTGCAAGAGCCGTCGAAATCACATCATTCAGCTGATAAGCAGCCATTCCAATTACTGTCGGACCTACAAGCGCAATAACTTTTTTAGTGCCAGGGTTTTTAAACGCTTTTTTGAGCGAAGTAAAATGGCAAAACCAGCCGGTTTTTATTACAAAAGGAAGCTGAAAAATTGCCTGGACACAACCGCCGATCAAAACTCCGAGCGACATTGCGCGGGCTGCCATTTGTGCGCGAAGTTCTGCGCCGGCGACATTTTTTGTAAGGATCGGAGTAAAAATATAAGTGCAGGCAATTACAATTGAATTAAAAAGAACTGGAGTAAAACCTGAAGGACTGAAAATTTTTACGCCATTTAAAATTCCCTGAAAAAAAGCTGCGACCGAAATTACAAAAAGGTAAGGAAACATTATTCTCGTAAGAAGAACTGCTTCCGCCGTTAAAACAGAATCCGACGCGTCTAAAAAAAACGGAATAATCAGCGGAGAAAACGCGATTCCAAGGATTACAACAACGGTTGTGCAAAAGCTTATGAGTGTTATTGTTGAATTTAAGAATTCCTTTGTTTTTTTTAATTCGTCCGAATTTTTTCCAGAATCTGCAGAATCTTCAAGATACCCTCGAAAAGTCGGAATAAAAGCGACAGAAATTGAGTTTTCGGCAAAAAGTCTTCTCAAAAGATTTGGAATCATAAAAGCAATTCCAAATGCGTCCGCAAATTTTGAAGTTCCTAAAAAAGAGGCTTTTGTCATTTCGCGGACAAGTCCTAAAATTCTTGAGCAAAGCGTAAAAAATGAGAGAGAAAGCCCGGATGCAAGAAGTGATTTTTTTGTATTTGATTTTTTTTGTCCGGCCGCAATATTTTTTGCAGGAGAATTGTTTTCTGTATTCATACTTATAGAGAATATATTTTTAACCTGGTGTTTGCAATGACATTTTTTTATTCGTTTTCTTGCGCTTTTAAGATTGCGGTTTTATACTAAAAACTGGGGAAAATCTAAAATGTCCAGAAAACAATTTTTTCAAAAGGTCGGCCAGACAAGAATTGTACCAATTTCCTTAAAAATTGTCGCAGTTTTTACAGTTCTTTTATTGCTTTCAAATTTCACAACAAATACAATCAATCTACTTTTGAGCCAAAAGCAAATTATCAATTTAAACAATACGATTATGGTGAGCCAGCTCAAAGATTTGTATTCAGCCGCAGGAAATCAATATCAGATTTTTTCTTTTAACGGCGAGAGACAGACTTGTATTGAAGCGTTGAAGAGCGTTTCAAAAAAAGGCTTTGATTTTCCAAAGAGTTTTGCGGCTGCAATCGACAGGCAAGGAAACATTCTTTTTGAAGTTTATGCTGACGGCACAGAAACAGACGAGCAGAAAATTTTTCAGGCTCAGCTTGACGACGCTCAGAAACCGGAAAATGTAAATTCTGGCGAAACTGAGCAACAAGAAAAAAAAGACTACAGTTTTTTTGACAAAGCTGCTCTTGCCCGGATAAATTCAGATTATGAAAATGGAATTTTTGACGGTTCTTTGAATTTTGAGACGGAAAAAGGTTCGTATTTTGGAGTTTACAAATATCAGGAAGACTGGCAGTGCTACTTTATCCGAGGCGAATCCCGCGCAGACACAAATCATTCGACTTTTGTCGTTCTTGCCGTAATTTCACTCATAATTTTTATTCTTCTGGTTGCTTTTCTAATCGTAGGTTTTAAGGTTTTTGGAAAAATTCTTGCAAATGTCAAAAAAATCACGAGCAGCCTTTACCAGATGCAGCAAAATCAAAAACTCGAAACAATCGATTTGTCTTCTTCTCCAAACGATGACATAACTTATCTTGCGGCAAGTTTTAATTCACTTTCTTCGACAATCAGCAATCTTCTTGGAATTTTTCAAAAATTTGTTTCTAAAGACGTTGTGGCAAAAGCTTATAACGAGCATCAAATTCGGCTTGAAGGAAAACGACGCAACCTGACGATTTTATTTTCAGACATAAAAAGTTTTACTTACAGAACGGAAACTCTCGGAAACGACATAATCGACCTTTTAAACGTTCATTACGACCGTGTAATTCACGCTGTCCATGAAAACTGTGGAGTAATCGGTTCAATTATCGGAGATGCAATTCTTGCCATTTACGGGACTGCTTCTTCAAAGAAAAAATCCTTTGAGGCTGTGGAGTCGGCCTGGAACATTACAAAACTGACGGCGCAGCTGCGCGAAAAAATGATTCTTCGCCGGACAGAAATCGAAAAAGAACGGACTTTGACCGAAGCCGAAGACCGGGTTTTTAAGGCTGTTTTAATCGACGTTGGAGTTGGAATTGACGGCGGAAACGTCTTTTACGGAAATATCGGCTCAGACGAGCACATGACAAACACTGTAATCGGCGACAATGTAAACTCAGCAAGCCGTCTTGAAGGTTTGACGCGAATTTATCATCTTCCTGTAATCTGCTCTGAATACGTAAAAAACGAAGTTGAAAGTTTTTCGGACAAATACACATTCTACGAAATTGACACTGTTCAGGTAAAAGGCAAAACAGAAGGAAAAAAAATATTTTTCCCTGTAAGCCTTGAAGAAGGCGAGCCTGAGCTAAAAACAAAATTTGGACTTTTCGAAACCGCGCTTTCTGCCTATTACTCAGGCGACTGGAACTCGGCCAGAAAATCATTTAAAGACTGCGGACTTGAAGCAGCTCAGGTCTTTTTGGAAAGAATGGGCAAGCTCAAGGCTCCTGACGGCTGGATGGGAATATGGACAATGACAACAAAATAAACGAACTTCAGGAAGCTAAAACTCACAAAGAAGTTCAGCTTTTCTTAAAAGACGAATTAAAAAAATTAAGTTACTCAAAAGCGGCGCAATACAACCTCGAAGAAGAATATGCGCGTACAAAACAGCACAAAAACCGTTCTGTAGTCATAATTCTTTGCGTGTGCGCCGTTGTCGTAACCCTTTTAGTTGCCGGACTTACGCTTTTTATTACTTCTCAAAACAGAAAAATCAAGGTTAATATCGACACTTTCAACGATTTAAATCTTCGTGCTCTTCTCAATTCTGCCGGAAGAACAGAATCTCTTTATGCAAACGCGCTTCAGGCAAAAGAAATGCTCGTTTCTCAGCGCGATGACGAATTGAACGCAGCCGACCAAAAACGCGAAAATGATTTATATGTTTTGCGTACAGTTTCAAAAGTTTCAAGCAAAGATGCAATTGCCCGAAAAACCTTGCAAATTCAGGAAGAATACAAAAATTCTGTAAAAAGCATACGCGGAAAATACGAGCCGGAAATTCAGGCCGCCGACGCAAAAATTGCAGAAATTAAGGAAAAACTTTCAGGCTACGACCCGCAAAAACTTTCTGCAGCCCAGGCAGACGAAGCTGTTCTCGACAGCCAAAAACAACTAAACGATATTCAAATTCGAAACCTCGAAAAAAAATACCAGAATCGCATAAGTGAATTAAAAACTCAGATGATTTTGCAGCAACGCGAAGCCGTAAAACAGCAACGCGAAGCCGTCGAAAACGTCAGAAAAACATATCAGGCAAAAATCGACCTTCTCGACCCGGACGCACGCAGCCAGTCTGCGCTTCAGGACAAGATAATTTTAGAAACGGGAATTCCAAAAAATGCGGTATCAACAGCCGCAATCCAGTTCAATTCTCGTTTTGAACCTTCAGAATATCTTTCGCAATTCAAGTCGCCGTCAGAAGTTTTTTCTTCTTCCGTCAAAAATGCCGCAGTTTATCTCGACGACTTAAACACGATTGCCAACCGTTTTTCAACAATTCCTCTCGAAAACACAATCCGCCATTACGTTCCGGCAATGCAGCGTCTGGCTTTTTCGATTACGACAGAAATGGCGCAGGCTCAAAACCAGATGCAGACTCAAATCGATGGCTTAAAAACAAAAATTTCACAAAAAGATGCCCAGATTTCAGAATTTCAAGACGCTTTTGAAGAAATTTGCCTTTCAGACAAAACATTCCCGGCCCATGCTTGCATAATCAATTCTTCGGACAAGAATAATCTAAAACTTTATGTTGCAAATTCAGCCAAAGACCTTGTTTCGCCAGAAATTCAAACTTTTGACGCGCAAATTCGCGACGGAAAACGCATTCTTTGCGAACTTACAGTAACAAAAAACGCCCAAAACTATACCGCCGCTCCAAAAAATACAACAAAAAACTTTAATCTAGACGTGCTTTCGGCAGGAGCGCGCGTTTATTTTGTGATTCCAGCGCCAGAAAATCAAAAAAAATAAAATTTGGACGGCATTTTTTGCTCTAACCTGCTTTCCGCCGTTTCATTCGACAAGTCGAACGCTTCGCGCGGCTGCAATCAGGCGTAAGTTTTTTGTAAAAACATTCAAATTCTACTATAAAAGCGGCAAATTTGCCTAATCTGTTGAATTTTCAAAATATAAGTGCTAAATTTATCAGAAGCTTAAAAATAAAAAATTTTATAACTTTTCATATATATACATCCGTAAAATTTGAGGTACTTGATGGAACTTTCCAATGTAAAATTTACTCCTGCGTCAACTCCAATCCGTATTGGTATTGATGTTGGCTCTACAACTGTAAAAGTCGTTTGTCTTGATCAAAACGATAAAGTGATTTACGGCGATTATCAGCGCCATCGTGCAGACATTCGCAATACAATTATCACGGTTGTTACAAAGGCTCTGGAAGAAGTTGAAAAAAAACTGGGTGAGAACAATACTGTTTCTGTAAAAGTTACAGGTTCTGGCGGTCTTTCTGTTTCTCAGTGGCTTAATATTCCTTTTATTCAGGAAGTAGTTGCAGCCACAACTGCTGTAAAAAAACTCATTCCTCAGACAGACGTTGTGATCGAGCTTGGCGGAGAAGACGCAAAAATTACATATTTTACCGGCGGTGTTGAACAGCGCATGAACGGAACTTGTGCCGGCGGTACTGGAGCTTTTATTGACCAGATGGCAGCTTTGCTCGAAACCGACGCGCCAGGTCTTAACAAGCTTGCGGCCGGTTACGAAACAATTTATCCGATTGCCGCCCGCTGCGGTGTTTTTGCAAAAACTGACGTTCAGCCGCTTATTAACGAAGGCGCCCGCCGCGAAGACATTGCCGCTTCGATTTTTCAGGCGGTTGTAAACCAGACTATTTCTGGTCTTGCCTGCGGCAAACCAATCCGCGGAAATGTGGCGTTTTTGGGAGGGCCGCTTCACTTTCTGGATCAGCTGCGTCAGCGCTTTATCGAAACATTAAAGCTTACTCCGGAAGAAACAATCGTTCCTGAAGATTCTCAGCTTTTTGTTGCTGCCGGAGCGGCATATTCTGCAGAAAAAAAACTTTCATGTGTAGGAGCAGAATCTCCAAAACAGTTTTTGACTATTGCTCAGTTTAAGGACAGCCTTAAAAATCTCAATGGCGCGGAATTAAACGAAGTTCAGCGCCTTGAACCGCTTTTTAAGGACGAAGAGGATTTAAGAATTTTCCGTGAGCGCCATGCAAAGGACAAGGCAAAGCGCGGAAAACTTGCAGATGAACACGGCCCTCTGTTTCTCGGTCTTGATGCCGGTTCAACTACAACAAAAGCCGTTCTCATCAATAAAAAAGGCGAAATTCTCTGGGATTTCTACGATGTAAATGCAGGAAATCCTGTCGAGCTTGCTGTCCGCGTTTTAAAAACTCTTTATAAAATTTTGCCGAAAGACTGCTATATTGCGCGTTCTGTTTCGACAGGTTATGGCGAGGCGCTTTTCCAGGCGGCTCTCGGAGTTGATGCTGGCGAAGTAGAAACAATCACTCACTATCGCGCCGCGGAATTCTTTGTTCCTGGAGTTGAATTTTTGCTCGATATTGGCGGTCAGGATATGAAGTGTCTGCGCATGAAAGACGGCGCAATCACTTCAATTCAGTTAAACGAAGCTTGTTCTGCCGGCTGTGGTTCATTCCTTGCAAATTTTGCAAATTCAATGAATCTCGACATAAAAGAATTTGCGCAAAAAGCTCTTCTTTCTAAAAAGCCAGTCGATTTGGGTTCCCGCTGTACTGTATTTATGAACAGCCGTGTAAAGCAGGCTCAGAAAGAAGGCGCTACAATCGATGACATTTCTGCCGGACTTTCATATTCGGTAATCAAAAATGCGCTTTTTAAGGTTATAAAATTGCGCCGTGCCTCAGAAATCGGAAAAAAAGTTGTTGTTCAGGGCGGAACTTTTTACAATGATGCCGTTCTCCGCGCTTTTGAGAAAATTTCCGGTGTCGAAGTTTTCAGGCCGGACGTTGCAGGTTTGATGGGCGCTTACGGTTCAGCATTGATTGCCTACGACCAGTGGTGCGATTTGACAGCTCCAAAGCCTGGACAGGAAAAAAACTGGACTCCTCCAAAGGTAGTTTCAAACATTGCGACTCCAGAACAGCTTGATTCATTTAAGGTTGAGCTTGAGCTTACTCGTTGTGGCGGCTGCCAGAACAACTGTCTTCTTACAATCAATACATTTACCGCAGGAAACGACAAGCGCCAGTTTATTACAGGAAACCGCTGCGAAAAAGGTCTTGAACGCCATAAACTTAAGGACACAAAAACTGTTGACGGCTCAAACAAAGAAAACACCGGTGTTGAAGAATCTTCCATTGAGCTTCCAAACCTCTTTGACTGGAAATACAAACGCCTTTTCAACTATTATGTTCCTCTAAAACCGGAAGATGCTCCTATGGGAAGCGTTGGAATTCCTCGCGTTCTCAATATGTACGAAAACTATCCGCTTTGGTTTACAGTTTTCACAAAATTGGGATTTCAGGTAAAACTCAGTCCTCGCTCAAATAAAATGATTTATGAACGCGGAATTGATTCCATTCCGTCTGAATCTGTATGTTATCCGGCAAAAATCAGCCATGGCCATATCGAGTCGCTCTTAAAAATGGGATGCAAATTCATATTCTATCCTTGCATTCCTTACGAGAAACAGGAAGATGCGGGCGCCGGAAATCATTACAACTGTCCGGTTGTAACTTCATATCCGGAAGTTTTAAAACACAACCTTGACAACGTAATAAATTCAAAAGATTTGCTCTTTTTAAATCCGTTCCTGCCGATTTACGACAAAACCCGTCTCAAAGAGCGTTTTTATGAAGAAATTCACACTTATTATCCGGTTTTGACAGAAAAGCAGGTTTACGATGCCATTGACGCCGGCTGGATTGAGCAGGAAAAGTTTAAGGCGGACACTCAGACGGCGGCGGAAGAAGCGCTTGAGCAGCTTGTTGTAAGCGGCGGAAACGGAATTGTTCTTGCGGGACGTCCTTATCACCTTGATCCGGAAATCAACCATGGAATTCCGGAAATGATTCACGGACTTGGCCTTGCTGTCTTTACAGAAGATTCAGTTGCGCATCTTGGTTCTGTTGAGCGTCCTCTTCGCATAGTTGACCAGTGGGTTTACCACAACCGTCTTTACCGCGCCGCCAATTTTGTCGCAGGAATGCCGAACCTTGAGCTTGTGCAGCTTACTTCTTTTGGCTGCGGTCTTGACGCTGTAACAGCCGACCAGGTTGATGAAATCATGAAGGCAAAAAGCCGGATGTACACTCTCATAAAGATTGATGAAGGCTCAAACCTTGGAGCCGTAAGAATCCGTATCCGCTCTCTTATTGCCGCCGTAAAAGCCCGTCAGCGTTCTCGAAAAAAGGTGACGATAAAATCTTCTGCTTACCAGCGCGTTGTGTTTACAGAAAAAATGAAGGACGAATATACAATTCTCTGTCCTCAATTGTCGCCGATTCACATGAGGCTTCTGGAAGCGGCGTTCAAGTATTCTGGCTACAAGCTTGTTGTGCTTGATGCGGTCGATCCAAAAGCCGTAGACGCCGGACTAAAATATGTAAATAACGACGCCTGCTATCCGTCGATTCTTGTCGCCGGCCAGATGATGCACGCGCTCGAAAGCGGAAAGTACAATCTCAACAAAACCGCCCTTTTAATCACGCAGACTGGCGGCGGCTGCCGCGCTACAAACTATATCGGTTTTATCCGCCGTGCCTTGAACGATGCAGGCTGGGGGCAGATTCCTGTAATCTCTCTCAATACAGTCGGACTTGAAAAAAATCCGGGCTTTAAGTTTACTTTGCCGCTTGTTCACCGCGCAATGATGGCTGCTTTTATCGGCGACCTTTTTATGCGCGTTCTGTACAGAGTCCGCCCTTACGAAGCTGTTCCAGGAAGCGCAGACGCTCTTTATGAAAAATGGAATGAGAAGGTTACAAAACAGTTAAAATCGCTTTCAATTTTGGGCTATCACAGAATGATCCGCGGAATTGTGCGTGATTTTGACAAGCTTCCGATTCTTCCGGTTAAAAAGCCTCGGGTTGGTGTTGTAGGAGAAATCCTTGTAAAATTCCATCCGACAGCAAACAACGACCTTGTAAAAGTAATCGAAAATGAAGGCGCGGAATGTGTAATGCCGGATCTTATGGATTTTGTCTACTACACAATGGCCGATGGAAAATTCAGGCACGAAGAGCTCGCGTTCCCTAAAAAAGAAGAAAAAACCGGAAAACTGATTATTAAGCTGTTGAATTTCTACAGATATTACATAAACCGCTGCCTAAAACGCAGCCGCCGCTTTACAACTCCGACCAACATTTGGGAGATGATGAAATCAGTTGAAGGAATTTGCCAGATTGGAAACATAAGCGGAGAAGGCTGGTTCTTGACCGCAGAAATGATTGAGCTTATTCATTCCGGGGCGCCTTCAATTGCCTGCGTCCAGCCTTTTGCCTGCCTTCCAAACCACATTACCGGAAAAGGCATGATAAAAGAGCTGAGAAGGCATTTTCCTCAGTCGAACATCAGCGCAATCGACTATGACCCTGGAGCTTCGGAAGTAAACCAGCTGAACCGCGTAAAGCTTTTGCTTTCTAATGCGCCGATTGGAAAAAACCCGGACGAAATGAAAAACGGAAAAATTTGGACTAAAAAAGGTCCGGTTGATCCGGTTTTGCAGTATGCTTCTGGCGGAAGCCAGTTTGTTGACGATGATCCTGTCGACGCAAAAAATCTTGTGCCGGCAACAACTGCCGACTAAAAGCGCA
>NZ_DBJD01000052.1:0-605 GCF_002297065.1 Treponema sp. UBA785
GGAGCAGACGCGCTTGCAGCTCCGAATGTTACATTGTAAGGAGTTCCGTCAACAGTAACATTGTCGCCGTTAGCAGTAACCTGATAGCTCTGTCCGTTTACAGTTACAGTGTAAGAGCCGTTTGCAGACTTAGTTTCCGCTTTTGGAGTCTCTTTAAGACCGAATGTCTTTTCTGCGTCAACAGGACCGTTTGCGCGAGTCTCAAAGAATTTAGCGGCAACTTTCGGGAACATAGCGTAAGTAAGAGTATCCTCAACAGAGCCGTTTCCGCCGTTTTTCTTCGCTTCTTCAACCATTTTGTCCCACTCAGGAGCAATGAGGTCAGCTGGACGGCAGTCAATAACTTTGTCCATTTTGTTAAGCTCAAGAGCTTTCTTAACGAGGTCAGCGTTTGGAGCAGCTGGAACTTTTCCGTATTTTCCAACGAGAAGGTCTCTGAATTCCTGAGTAAGGTTGTTGTAGCGTCCGAAGAGAACGTTGAATACAGCCTGAGTTCCGACAATCTGAGAAGTTGGAGTTACAAGAGGAACATATCCTACATCTTTCTGAACGAGAGGAATTTCTTTCAATACATCGTCGATTTTGTCAGATGCGCCCTGCTGTTT
>NZ_DBJD01000052.1:735-6363 GCF_002297065.1 Treponema sp. UBA785
TCAAGAGAAGCATAGTGCTTGCGGATTTCGCGGAAGTAAGCAGCAATTTCAAGCAAAGCAGAAATATCAAGGCCTGTGTCGTACTCAGTTCCTTTGAGCATTTCAACAACAGTTTCTGTCGGAGAATGAGAAGTTCCCATTGCCATTGAAGAAATCGCAGTGTCAAGAACGTCAGCTCCAGCCTCAGCAGCCTTCAAGAGAGTAGCAACTGAAAGACCAGTTGTGGCATGAGAGTGAATCTCAACTGGAAGGTCAACCTTTGACTTGATTGCTTTTACAAGGTCATAAGCCTCATATGGCTTCAAGAGACCAGACATATCTTTGATACAGATAGAATCCGCGCCGAAGTCAGCGTATGTCTTTGCAAGGTCAGCGTAGATTTCTTTTGTGTGATATGGAGTTGTAGCGTAAGAAATCGCCATCTGAACGTGCTTTCCAGTCTTTTTTGCGGCTTTTGTAGCGCGCTCAAGGTTGCGAGGGTCGTTGCAGGCATCAAAAATACGGAAAACATCAACTCCGTTGTTTGCTGCTGTCTCAACGAATTTGTCAACAACATCATCAGCGTAGTGGCGGTAGCCAAGAAGGTTCTGTCCGCGCAAGAGCATCATGATTTTTGTGTTTGGCATTGCAGCGTGAAGCTTTCTAAGGCGCTCCCACGGATCTTCATTCAAGAAGCGGATACAAGAATCGTAAGTAGCTCCGCCCCAAGCCTCAGCAGCCCAATATCCGATTTTGTCGATTTTTGGAGCGATTGGCAGCATATCAGCTGTCGTCATACGTGTCGCGTGAAGAGACTGTGTAGCATCACGCAAAACAAGTTCAGAAATTCCAATTTTCTTTGCCATTTTGTCAAATACCTCTAAAATTAGTTTTTATTGCGCAGTGCTGTTGCAATAGCCGCAACAACTGCTTTCTGGTCAACCTGTGCGGCCGCAGGAGCTGCACTTTCGGCTTTTGGCGCCTCTTTGTCAAGTTTGGCCGCATGAATAACTACTCTAAGCAAGTTCATAAAGCCAATCAAGATGATGAGGAAGGCAAAAACGACACACATACCCAGGACAGTAAGAATTGCGCTCTGTCCCAGCATTTCTTGGATTGTCATATTTCCTCCATAAATGAAATATTTTTATTTAAAATGATTGAATATTAGTAAAAGTATAAATTATTGAAAATCTTTATTCAATGATTCCAGACTTGTTTAACGATTTTTTTACACTGCAAAATGAATAAAAAAAGAGGAAAAGACACCTTAAAAAGTTTTCTTTTCCTCTTTCAATCTCTTTTTCTTCCAATAAACTAGAACAAATCACTCATTCCGTAAAGCCTGCCTTTTTCAAGCTCGCCGGATGCAAGTTTTGCGGCAAGTTTTTCAAGGGCAACAACCGCTCCTTTTGCAAAACCTTCGCGGCTTCTAGCCCTGTGTGTAAGTTCGATTTCGTCCGCTGGAGAATCAAAAAAAACTGTATGAGTTCCAGGAACAAAACCAACGCGGGTTGAACTTACGTGAAGCTCATTCGCCTTTGGCTTTTCGTGGAAAGCATCAAAAACCATCTGAGTTTTCGATTTATTTCCGAGCATTATACGGCGGGCAACTTCGAGCGCGGTCCCTGAAGGACTGTCGGCTTTCTGATTGTGGTGGGCTTCCCAAACGGCAACGTCATAATCAGAGTATTCTGCCATAATTTTTGCCGCTTCTTCTACAATTTTATAAAACATATTTACGCCGATTGAAAAATTTGAAGAACGCATTGCTGTTCCACAAGTTTTTTTACAGAGCTCTGCAATTTCGCCTTCGCTTTTTGCCCAGCCGGTCGTACCAACAACTACTGGAAGTCCAAGAGGAATCAAAGCATTCAGGTTTCCGAGAACGGCAGTCGGATGAGAAAATTCGATTACACCTTCAGCTCCGCTATTTTTTACAGCATCGGCAACGGCTTTTCCGTCTCCTTGCGGCACTATATTTGCAGCGTCTTTTGCCATTACGTCGATCGTTGCAACAACATCGTGGCCTGCATCTTTTGCACATTTTTCAATCATGTGCCCCATTTTTCCATATCCGACAATCGCAATTTTCATTTTATTTCTTCCTCAAAGTTTTATTTATTTCTATATTTTTAATAAAAACGAAGTCCATTTTTTAAACTGCAAAAAACACGACATTCGCTCTAAAATTATAAAGATTAGTCTAATTTTTGAAAAGTGACATTATATCAGGCTGTATTTTTTTTCCACGGAGTTTTTCTGCCTGCTCATAAACCTTTAAAATATCTTCGGGAAGTGTTTTTTCTTCGCCCTTTAAAGTCTGATACGGAGCATCGGTTTCAAAGACAATCCTGCTTTCTTCCAGAAATTTTACGCATTCAATCGCACTTTTCTTGCCATTTAAAATAGGCTTCCCAAACGAAAAATAAGCATTTACGCCCTTCTTTAAAAGCGAATTTGCTTCTGTCAAAGTTCCTGCCCACGAATGAAAGATCACGCCTTTGACCTTTTTTAAAAGTTTTATGTCCTTAAAAAAACGATCTGTGCACTTTCTTCCGTGAATTACAAGAGACTTTCCGTATTTTATTGCGGCCTCGAGCTGAAAATTCCAGACTTTTTCCTGTTTTCGAGACATAGTGCGAAATTCCTGCGTAAAAAAATCAAAGCCGCACTCCCCGACCGCATCAATTTTTTTATTTTCGAGAAGCTGAATCAAGTATTCTGAATACGAAAAATCCGGGTTTTGAGGGTGAATTCCGAACGACTTAAAAAACTTGATTCCGGAGTTCTGAGGAATTGAATCAATGATTTTTTCCTGTTTTATAAATTCATCCTCAGAAAGAGCGCAGGCAACGCCGGCATAAAAATCGACAGATTTTCCAGTTTTAGAAAAATCAGGAAGAGAAGAATGAACTAAATGCAAGTGCGCGTCAAAAACCAACTAAAAACCTCATTTTCTCGGCAGAGCTCATGCAAACTTCTGGCTGCAAACGAAAGCGCCAGAATATTTAAACTTTTTGTTAATGTTTTTTTTATTATACCGAAAATAATTATGTACGTAACATTTTTTTGCGTTAAAAACGCGGGAGGAATTCAAAATGGGAACATACACTCTTAAAAGCATTGGTAAAAAAACTGACTACATGACTGTTGTGCGCGAAATGGACGACGGCTACATTGTTCGCATTGTTCGCGATGAAGACGGATATGATGACGTTACAACAGATTTTATTAGCAAGGCTTTGTTCGACTCTTGTATCCGCACCGGCTATCTTACTAAAATCAAGTCTCCTGCTGAAGCCGTTGCCTAACTAGCTCCAAAGCTGCCTCGAAACGAACATCAATAGGCATTTCTTGAGGCAGCCAGTTTATTTTTACGCCTTTCTTTTCCATTCCCTTAAACCAGGTTTCCTGTCTTTTTGCAAACTGTCCGATTGCAAGGTTTAAAAGCTCAAAAAGTTTTTCTTTGCTTTCGATTTTCTGCTGAAGATATTCACTCACAAAACGATATTCAAGACCAAGACTTTCAAGCCTCTGCCAGGACGCTCCATTTTCGTGCAGATTTTGAACTTCTTCGACTAACCCCTCTTCAAGACGGTCGTGCAGGCGTTTTGCAATTCTCTCACGGACTAAAGGACGCGGCAAGGTTGTGCCAAGCACAAGAGGATTAACCTTTGGACGAGCCGAAAGAACCTTTTTTCGCAGAGTTTTATATTCTTCAGATTTTGTAAAACGGTTTAAGAGAATTGCATTTATTATGCGCCCACTGTCGCCGAATTCACTCGTATTATGAAGCTTTTCTTTTTCTGATATTAAAATCGACTTTAATTCTTCATAAGAAAGAGATTCAAGGTTCCGTCTTTCAGCCTTATCTTCTTCAAACGGAATCATATCGTAATTTCTGAGTATTGAATCAAGATACATTCCGGTTCCGCCGACAACAACCGGCAAAACTCCGCGTTTCTGGCAGTCTGCAAACGAATTGTAAAAATCTGCCGTAAAATCAAACAGGCTGTATTCGTGACTTAAATCCGTAACATCGATTATATGATACGGAACATTGTAAAAACCGTCAGTAATTTTGTCCTTTAACGCAGGATTGAGGGAAAGCGCGAGATTTTTATTCATCTTAAAATCGCGCAAATCCTTTCCACTTCCAATGTCGAGTCCGCGGTAAACTTGTCGGCTGTCCGCGCTTAAAACTTCGCCGCCAAGACTTGCCGCAAGACGGACACCAATTTCAGTTTTTCCGACAGCTGTAGGTCCGATTACAAAAATACAGTTATAGTTCATTTTTTGTTTCCTGAAAAACTAAAGCACGCGGCAAACAGCGCATTTTAAATATTCAGACTTAGGATAACCTGCAAGGACTGGATGATCAGGTCCAGCCCCGTACTTTGCCAAAATTTGAACGCGTTTTTTTGAATCTTCGGCCGCCTTCATAATCATTCCGTAAAAATGCTCCGAATCAAAAAAGTAAGAGCATGAACAGGTTACGAGGATTCCGTTTTCTGTCAAAAGGCGCATTGCCCGAAGATTTATTTCTTTGTATCCGCCGTACGCTTTTTGAATATTTTTCGCACTTTTTGTAAACGCAGGAGGATCGAGGATAATCAAATCAAATTTTTCGCCTTTTGATTCGTATTCTTTTAATTTGTCAAAAATATCCGCGCAAACTGCCTTTACTTTTTTTCCGGCGCCGTTGAGCTCAATATTTTTTTCAATCATTGCAACGGCTTCCGGGCTCAAATCAACGCAGGTAACATCTTTTGCATCTCCCTTAAAACAGTTCAGACCAAAAGCGCCTGTGTGGCTGCAAGCATCGAGAACTTTTTTTCCAGAAGCAAGTTTTGCAACCTGTTTGCGGTTAAATTTCTGGTCAAGAAAATATCCGGTTTTCTGGCCATGCGCAATATCGACTTCCAAAAGCACATCGTTTTCGCGAATCATAATCTTTTCGTCGCGGGCTTCGCCAATCCAGCAGGATTTTTCTTCAAGACCTTCTTTTTCGCGGACAGCAGCGTCATCCCTCTCAAAAATTCCATAAGGCCGTATAATTGACTTCAATGCTTCGAGAATTTCTTTTCTAAAAACTTCTGCGCTCAAAGACAAAAACTGAACAACAAGATAAATATTTTTCTTTACATCGCAGTAGCGCTCAACAATCAGGCCAGGAATCAAGTCTGCTTCTGCATAGACAAGACGATAGCTGTCTTTTCTGTCGTAATAAAGCTTTCTAAGATCGTAAGCGTCCTGAATTTTTTTTGCATAATAAGCGCGGCTGTCTTTCATAATCTGGTCGGCATGTTCTCTTCCGATTATGCGGACAGAAATTTTTGAAGTGCGGTTTATAACACCAGTTCCCAAAAAACCGCCCGCATTTGCAAAAACTTCAACAACTTCGCCGTCTTTTACAGAACAATCGCCAAGCAAAGCCTGCTTAACACCGCTTTTCTCTTCAAATTTTACATGGCTGATTTCATTATCAAAAACCCACGGAAATCCCTGGGCAACTTCAATCTCTTCGGAAGGATTTAAAAACACTCTTGGAAACATAATTCACCTGACAAAAATCAAAAATTTACGCTAATAATACAAAAAAAATTAAATTTACAAAAGTGTATCAGAATTCAAAATTTTTGGAGC
>NZ_DBJD01000012.1:0-22755 GCF_002297065.1 Treponema sp. UBA785
CCGCTTTGTTTTAATTCTTCGATTGCTTTATTTACGGCTTCGAGCAATGTTTTTGTTTCTTCGCCTTTGCGCATTGGAATTGCAACTTTGCTTGCGTTTTCTGTCAGCGCTGCAAGTTTGAACGGATTTTCTGGCTTTATTTTTTGGTAATAAAAAAATGTCGCATTGTCGTTTAAGGTTGCGTCGGCCCGTCCGTGTTCAACAAGCTGCAATGTTTCTTCAAAAGAGTCGATTGTAACAACTTTTGCGCCAAGGCTTTCGGCAAATTCTGCATAAGTGCTGCCGAGCGAATTTGTCGTTGTTTTGCCTTTTAGGTCTTCAAACTTTTTTATTGAATTGTTGTCTTTTTTTACAATCAAAGCAGTGTGTGTATATGCGTACGGTTCTGAAAAATCGTATTTAAAGGCGCGTTCCTGTGTTACTTCTACGCCGTTCAAACTCAAATCGTAGCGTTTTGAATCAATTCCCGCAAAAATTCCGTCCCAGTCAACTTCGACAAATTCTGCCTTTACACCCAATTTTTCGGCAATTTTTTTGCCGACTTCGACATCGTAACCGACAAGTTCATTTTTTTCGTCATGGTAAGTCCACGGCGCCCAGGTTCCTTCCATTGCGATTGTAATCTTGCCTTTTTTTTGAATCTGGCTTAAAAGGTCGGCGCTCCCGCTTTTTTTGCAAGACATAATTCCTGCCGAAAAAACTGCCGCCGCAAAAATAAATAATTTTTTTTTCATAAAATTCTCCCATAAAAAGCCAATTTTTGTTTTGACTCTTTTACGTATTTTTTATTCAAACTTTCCAATAAACTCTCTTGTACGCTGATTTTTTGGTGATTCAAAGAATTCTTTTGCACCCGCTTCCTCAAGAATTTTGCCTTTTTCCATAAAAACAACACGGGTGCTCACGTTTTTTGCAAAATTCATTTCGTGAGTTACAACAATCATCGTCATTCCTTCTTCTGCAAGATTTTTCATTACCTGCAAAACTTCGCCGGTCAATTCCGGGTCAAGCGCGCTCGTTGGCTCGTCAAAATAAATAATTTTTGGATTGGTCGCCAAAGCCCTGGCAATTGCCACACGCTGCTGCTGTCCGCCAGAAAGCTGGTGCGGAAAATATTCTGCCCTGTCTTCCATTCCGACTTTTTTGAGCATTTGAACTGCGCTTTTTTCCGCCTGTTCTTTTTTTATTTTTCGGGCAACAATCAGTCCTTCCGTCACATTTTGAAGGACATTTTTGTTTCTAAACAAATTGTAATTTTGAAAGACAAATCCTGTTTTTTTGCGAATTTCGTTTATCTGTTTTTTGTGCATTTTTTTTAAGTCGTAAGTCTGGCCGTCAAAAACCAGTTCGCCTTCATCGGCTTTTTCGAGAAAATTAAGGCAACGGAGCAAAGTTGTCTTTCCAGAACCGGAAGAGCCGATTATCGAAATTACATCGCCTTTGTTTACGCTCAGGTCAATTCCCTTCAAAACTTCTAAATTTCCGAACGACTTATGCAGATTTTTTAATTCAAGAATTTTTTCCGTCATATTTTTACTGCGTTTCTCCGTCAAAAGCTTTTTCTGACAAAAAATTGATTTTTTTCTCAGCCTTCCGCTGAACCCATGTCAAAACAGTTGAAAAAATCAAATAGATGAGAGCAACTTCAATGTAAAGAGCGAGCGGCTCATAAGTTCGGGCAACAATTCTCTGAGTCGCCATAAACATTTCTGTAACCGTAATGTTTGCTGCAAGAGAAGTTTCTTTGACCATTGCAATCAAAGAATTTGAAAGCGGCGGAAAGGCAGTTCTAAAAGCCTGAGGAAGCAAAATTCTCCAGAATGTCTGAAAATAGCTCAGTCCAACGCAATAACCGGCTTCAAGTTGTCCGGCCGGCACCGACTCAAAAGCGGAACGCATTGTTTCCGCCGTGTAAGCGCCTTCATTTACCGCAAAAACCGCAACCGCCGCCGGAAAAGGCTCAATCATAATTCCAAGATTTGGCAATCCGTAAAAAACAACATAAAGCTGAACCAAAATCGGAGTTCCACGAACAACCCAAATATAAAAACGGGCAATCTGTTTTAAAACTTTTATATTTGCAAATTGAACTAAGGCTGTAAGAATTCCAATCACAAGCGCCAAAAAAAACGAAATCGCAGTAAGCGGAATTGTCGTAACAAGACCAGGAATTAAAATCTTAAAAAAAGAATCAGTTAAAATGTGCCAGAGATGTTCGCTCACAATCACTCCAACCAATTAAAAAAATGGCAATTAAGACAAAAAAATAAAAAATTTACAGTCCAAAGGTCATTTCGACTGGCGCAATGACCTTTTTTTATGGCTTAATTTTCGCCGAATTTTTATTTTTCCTTATGGCGTCTGTCGAGTTCGTCATAAACATCCTGCCAAGTAACGCCCTCTTTGTACATCAAAACGCTCATAAAATAAACAAGGTCGGCCGCTTCCCAAATAACGTCTTCGCGAGATTCTGCCTCGTCTGTCAGCTCTTCGGCTTCTTCCATTACTTTTTCTCGCACACGCTTAGCGTCGAGAGTTGCAGTGTAGCTTCCTGGACGAGGATTTGCAAAACGCTCTGCAATTGTCGCATAAAGACGTTCAAGATTTGATTTTGCGTCAGGCTCGCTGTTAAAACAAGTGTAAGAACCAGTGTGGCAAACTCCGCCGTTTGGAAAAACCGTTGCAAGAACAGTGTCGCGGTCGCAATCGGCACGCATTTTTATCAAATCAAGGTAATGATGGCTTTCTTCGCCTTTAGTCCAAAGCCTATTTTTTGTACGGCTAAAGAAAGTAAGTCTTCCAGTATCAAAAGATTTTTCAAACGCTTCTTTATTTGCATAACCGAGCATCAAAACTTCGCCAGCCGGACTCTGGGCAATCACCGGAATAAGTCCATCGGTCTTTTCATAATTCAGGCAGTTTACAAAAGCATCTTTTAGATTTACAGCACCTGTATAAAGAGCCATTCCGAGCTGAACATCGCAACCGATTTTTTCAAGCTCAACAATCTGTTCAAGATTATTAACTCCGCCAGCAACAACAAGACGGCACTTCACAGCATTCCTCAAGGCACGGCAAGCCTCCATGTCAGTCCCCTGCATGCACCCTTCTTTTTCAACACAGGTAAATAAAAGCTCAGAGCAAAATTTTTCGGCCTGCTTTGCGCCTTCCACCAAAGGAATATCAACCGTTTCAGTCCAGCCTTTTACGGCAATTTTTCCGTGAATCGCATCAACCGAAATAATAACGCGCTGTTTTCCAATCGCGTCGCAAAGCTCCTGCAAAAATTCTTCGTTCAAAAAAGATTCGCCGTCTTTAGCATCTGCATTCCAGGCAGCCGAACCAACAATAACTTTTTCCGCGCCAAGGCTAATCAATTCGCGGGCTTTTTTAACAGAACGAATTCCGCCGCCAACACGAACATTTCCTTTTCTTAAAATCTGCTTTAAAAGCTCAGTATTTTTGGTGTTGCCTTTTTCATCGGTATTACGCAAAGCCTGGTCAAGGTCAATTACAGCAACTTCACCATATTTATTAAAATCAGAAATCAAAGCCTCAGCATCATCACGCTGAAGAACCAAATCTTTGCCGTTTTTTAACTGGACAACGTGCCCGTCTTTCATGTCGATAGAAGCAATTACCATAATGCCTTATTCTAGCGAAAATAAAACAGTTTTACAATTGAGAAAGATTTTCAGTATTTTTAAATTTAGGAGCGCAATTTCCGCTCGAACCGGCTTTCCGCCCTTCCGCTGTTCGCTGCATTAAAGCACGAAAATTAAAAAATTTCCGTGCTTTAACTTCGGGGCTCCAATCCGGGCTGCAAGCCCGGTCGTGTGCTTTAGCACACACGTAAAATAAACGGGTTTTGCGCAAGCAAAAGCCGCAGCATGCGTCAGCATGCAAGCATCCGGGCTGCAAGCCCGGTCGTGTGCTTTAGCACACACATAAAATAAACGGGTTTTGCGCAAGCAAAAGCCGCAGCATGCGTCAGCATGCAAGCATCCGGGCTACAAATCCATTGCAAACTGAGTCAAAAGCTGGTCGATTACAGCAGGATACATTTCAACAAGAGCATCGGCATCATATTTTCTGCCGGCAACTTTTAAAGTTTCAGTTCCCTGAACCGTATAAGTTTTATATTTTATTTCTTTTCCAGACTGGTCAAAAATCTTTGTCTTCATCTTAACAAAAGGACAAACAGTTCCGTTTACCATCGTTCCTGAGGCTGTTTTTTTGAAAAATTCAAATTCAATAACAACTCCGCCTTTTGCGCCGACAGATTCACATAGTTTTTTTAAGTCATACTTTCCAGGATTGCGCAAATCTTTGTAATCAGTCGCAGTAATTGTCGTATTCATTATGGACAAAAGTCCTTCCGACATTGATTTGTATTTTTTTGAAAAAACAACATCTTCTTTTCCAACAAAATCAATTTCGCAAATTTCTCCGAAAATTCTGCGCAGAGCATCTTCTGCATAATCAAGCCGGTTAAAACTTGAGACAACTTCCGGATCGTCATCAAAAAATTTAGAATTTATCGCATTTTGCAAAAGTCCTTTCGTTGCCTTCGGCTCTTCTCCTTCTTTTATAACATACCACGGCAAAGAACTGTTTCCTGCCACAGTGATTATTGCAAGCGGAGAAATGCTTTGTTTTTCAATTTTAGCAGAAGCACAACCAGAAAATGCCGCTGCAAAAACCAAACATCCCATCAAAAAACCAATTCTTTTTAAACCTAATTTTTTTTTCATTCTTTTTCTCTTTAATAAAAAGTCAAGGGTAAAACTTCAGTTTTAGGACTGACTTTTTAAGCTGTTCCGAAGTCTGCAACGCAAACTTGTAAAGATAAAATCAGACGCCATTTTCGGCTGTTTTTATCTTACACTCTTTTAATTTTTGTTTTACAGATATTTTACTATAAATTTATTTATAAGTTGGTCAATTACAGACGGAAACAGTTCAACCATTTCATCTTTGTCATATTTTGTCATCCGCATTTCAACAGATTCCGGCGAAATTACAGTAAATTCATCTTCAAGCACTTTTTTTCCATCCTCATTGTACATAAGAACATTCATAATTCCCATTGCGCCAAGATTTGCGTTAAGATTATCTCCATCATCTTTTATATATTTTTTAAACGTAAAAGACAGAAAAACAAGGCTTTTTGCGCCAGTTTCCCTCGAAATCAACCTCGCTTTTTTTGAACCAATATCGTCCATAAATTTGTAGCCCTCGCCACGAATTTTTACATCTATGTACGAAAGCAAGCTGTTTTTTCCAATGTCAGCATAAGTCGGAGAATTCATTACGACTTCTTTTGGGACAACCTCAACACCGGCAACTTCTGGCAAAATCCGTCTGAAAGCATCTTCTGCATAATCAACACGGTCAGCGGCGGTTTGAATTTCAGGATTATTTTTCCCAAAAAAACTATTTATAGCATTCGATAAAAGCCCGTCTTCTTCGCCATATTCATCATCACGAACTTCAGAAGAATAATAAGGAACGTGAGTATTTCCGCAAACTCCAAGAATCGCAATCGGAGAAGCATTTTCTGTCAAAGAATATTTCGTAGAAGCACAACCAACTAACAACAACGGCAAAACTGTAAAAAGAGCCACTTTTTCAGTTATTTTTTTTAAGCAAGACATAATTTTCCTTTTTAGACGCAACTTTTACAAAAAAAACAATTTTTTTAATAAAAAGTTACTTTTTATTCTCAGCAAGTCTACCACAAACACAAAAAAAATGGACTGCCCAAAAAACTATTTTTTAGACAGTCCGTTCAAAAAATCAGAGATGAGCTTTTGACTTTTATTATGCCTGCAAAGCAGTTACTGCAACTGTGTCAACAATCTCGTCAACATTGCATCCGCGGCTCAAGTCGTTGAGAGGCGTTGCAAATCCCTGGCAGACAGGTCCAATTGCTTTCCAGCCGCCCATGCGAGCAGCGATTTTGTAGCCAATGTTTCCTGCGTTGATGTTTGGGAAGATAAAAGTGTTTGCGTGTCCTGCAACTGCGCTTCCTGGAGCCTTAAGTTCGCCAACTTCCGGAGCAATCGCAGCGTCAAACTGGAATTCGCCGTCGAGAGCAAGTTCCGGAGCTTTTGCTTTTGCAAGTTTTGTAGCTTCTACAACTTTTCCAACTGTGTTCAAGCCCTTTGCATCGCTTCCTGAACCTTTTGTAGAGAACGAAAGCATTGCAACTTTTGGTTCGATTCCTGCGATTTTTTTAGCAGTTTCTGCTGTTGCAACGGCAATGTCAGCCAATTCTTCAGCAGACGGTTCAATATTGATAGCGCAATCGCCAAATACAGAAATTCCGCTTGGAAGATATTTATTTGAACCTTCTGGAGCAACCATGATAAAGCAAGAAGAAACTGTTTTAATTCCAGGAGCTGTTTTGATAACCTGAAGTCCTGGACGCAAAGTATTTGCTGTTGAATGGCATGCGCCAGAAACAAAACCGTCAGCATCTCCTGCTTTCAAAATCAAAGCACCGTACATTGTGTAATCTTTAAGAGCGGCAGCTTTTGCAGCGGCAACATCCGCATATTCAGGAAGACCAGTCTTTTTATTGATTTTTCCTTCGCGTGCCTTGTAAAGAACTTCTGCATATTTATCAGCATTTGAATCAGTTTTTGGGTCTACGATTTTTACACCAGACATATCAAAACCAAATTTTGCAATTTCGTCTGCATTTCCGAGAAGAATGATTTTTGCGATTCCTTCTTTTACAATTACTGAAGCAGCTTCAACAACACGTTTGTCTTCACCTTCGCAGAGAACGATTGTTTTTCCGGCAGCCTTTGCCTTTGCACGTAAATCTTTTACAAAGTCCATGATTTTTCCTCGTATAAAAAATTATTTTCGGTTCAATAAAATGAATCAATTCACTTTATCACTTTGCAAAAAATTACACAAACATATTTACTGGCAAAACCGGCATTGACAAACCCTAAAAACATTATTTTACAGAAGGTTTACAAATTCTTTTTCCGGCACCGGCGGACTGTAAAAAAATCCCTGAATATTATCGCATTTTAAATCCATAAGCGAATTTTTTTGAGACTCGTGCTCAACGCCTTCGGCAGTAATCGTCATCCCCAAATCTTTTGACAGCGCGATTATGTGCTTTATTGATTTTAAGCCTTTCTCTTCGCCAATTGTGTCAATCAAACTTTTATCAAGCTTTATATTTGCAAAAGGCAGAGAATTTAAAAGCGATATTGAAGAATATCCAGTTCCAAAATCATCCATGCACAAAACAAAACCGCGACGGCAAAATTCATTTGAAATTTCTTTTATATCCGAATTGCTAACTGCGGCAGTTTCCGTAATCTCAATCGGCACATATTTTGGATTTATTCCTGCATCCTGAACTATTTTGTCGTACTGCTCAACAATTCCCTCATAACAAATACTTGCCCGCGAAAGATTTACAGAAACCGGCAAAACAGGCAAGTTTGCCTCAGTTCTTGCTTTTATAAAATGACAAACCCTGTCAAAAATATATTCATCCAAAATGCGGATAAGACCGTCCCTTTCAAAAACAGGAATAAACATTCCTGGCGGAACTAACATTCCATCTTCTCGTCGCCAGCGAACAAGAGCTTCAGCGCCAACAATTCTTCCACAAACCGGACTTACCTTTGGCTGATACCATATTTCAAAACAATTTCCGGAAATCGCATCATAAAAATTATCTTCCATTTTTTTCTGTTCGATAACTTTGTCGCTCTCTTCAACCGAATAAAACTGAAAATTTACATTTTTTTCGTCTTTTACACTGTGCTTTGCAAAAGTTGTGTAACTGTAAACTTCTTCAATATTTTGTCCAGGAACCCACTTTGCAATTCCAAAATACGGATGCAATCGTGGCCATCGCATTTTTTTCGAAAGCTCAGAAAGGTCAGACGTAACTTTTCCAACTTTTGATTCAATTTCCTCGCGAGGAGAAGTCGGAGCAAAAACGACAAAATGGTCGGCATTTACGCGGGCTGCAAAATCCTGTTCTTTTAAATTTTCAACGATTGTATTCCAAATTTCCTTCAAAACCCTGTCGCCAACTTTTACTCCGCAAATTTGGTTTACAATCTTGAATTGATGAATATCCATCGAAACAAAATATCCGGGCTTGTTAGTTTCGCTCAGCTGCTTTTTAAAATAATTATAATTATTGCCTTCGGTAACCGGGTCAACATACGCAAGACGCTCAACTTCAAAAATTTTTGCCTTTGTCGTGTCAGAAAAAGCAATCATAAAATCAGAAAATTTTTCCGAATTTTGCAATTTCGCAATTTTTAACCGGCAATAAATGGTCTTTCCATCACGAATTCCGCGATAATCATGAAGAATTATGTCCTTTTCTTTAAAACATTCTTCGATAAATTTATATGAGCAAATTTTCCGCATTTCATCTTTTTCAGCATCAATAACAGTTTTGTCGATATAACAATTTATCAAATGCTCATAATTTGAATTCTCGCGAATTGCTTCTCCATATTCCCGCTTAATATCATCGCTTATTCTGTAAGGAAACAAAACTCCTTTTTCAACATCAATGTAATAAATACTGCCGTAATCTTTGGCAAGCGCCATAAAAAGTTTTTCAGAACGGTTTTGTTTTTCAATATTTTCTACAAAGCCAAGTGCAACAATCGGTTTTCTTTCATTATTCCATTCGCACGGAACAATCGTAACTCTAAAACAATCGCCGCTAACAGATTCAAAAGTGTTAGAAACTTTTTTTTCACCTTTTTCAAGTTTTTCTATAAGTTCATAAAAACTTTGGCGCTCTTCTTCCGCAATAACAGCGCCAGCAAAACTATATGGCATATTTGGATAAACTTTTGCTACTTGGTAAGTTTCAGCAAACTTGTCAGAAATAATCATTGTTTTTTCTTCAGGATAATATCTGAACGTCAAAAGTCCAAGAGAAAAAAATGCATCCTGAAAAGTCCGGGAAAGCAGGCTGTAATTCTTCCCGTTAAAAACAAAAGTTTCTAAATCCTTTGTCTTCATAAAGCTCCTTAAAACTGATACAGTTGCAACAAGTAAAAAAAGCACATCCCGCTTATAAGAACGTACATTCCAAAAAAATATTTTTAAATTCTTATATGGGCGGCCCGGCAACTTGTTGCCGTCGGGTCTTGCGTGGCTACGGCGTCTAACGCGCCTCCGGTGCTACGCACACGCTATGCGTCCACTCCAGCCCCTGCCGCATTCCACAAATCAATATCCATCGCTCATGCTGCGGTTAATATCCCTTTGGTAAAGTTCCTGATATACAACCGACCGTTTTTTCAGCTCCTCTTTTTTCTGCTGATTAAACGGCACAAAACGCCAGAAAATCGCACGCAGTTCTTTGTCCATTCTCTGCACGCCATTTACTTCTTTCGTAAGCCAAAGCACATAATCCGAAATAAAATATGTCTTTAAATCACCTTTTAATTTCTGATTCTCAATATATTGATAATATTGTCCGGTAAGTCCTTCTTCCATCCAATAATAAGATGCTTTTTCCTTTGCAACCTGCCAACGCAAATCGGCAACTGCCATCAAAACGCTGATTTTTAAATCTCTTGGATACATTGGAATTACAATTCGCCCACGGCTCGTAATTCTATTGTAACGGTCAAAAGGTTCCCAGCAAAATCCAAAATCACCATAAGTCGGAACAAGCAAAACATAAGGAACAATTCTATGCGCAGCGTTCTTGTGAATTCGGCAAAATGCTCCCGGATCCATTTCCTCAATCCAAGACATTACGTTTAAAACATTTTCTCTAAAACCTGTTCCCTGTGGCGTACTGTGATAAAATTCCCTCGTAAAAACCGGAAACTGATTTCCCTGACGGCCGACTGTCATTTTTGCCATCTGACGGACAGTATTAAATTCAGTATCAATATCGCCTTTGTTTACCTCAACATTCACAGGACCGTTCGCAATTTTTGCTTCAAGAGAGCCGCTTACAGACTTTGCTTCTTCAAGTTCTTTTAAATAACCTGCAAGCTCCTTGTCGTTTTTTTGCAAAGCGCGAAGCCTTTCCTGTATTTCTGCAAAAAGCTTTTTTTGCATGTCAGTATACGGCATACGGTGCGGCTCAAGTCCAATCATAGTCGAATGTTCGCAAAGAGCGTGGATGCGATTTAAAAGCTCATTTTCCATCATCTGGCGTTCGCTTTCTTTTGCATTCACAAAACTTTCTGAACTCTGCAATTTTCCGTCGTTCTTGCTTTTTAACTGCATAAGATGCTGCTGTTCTGCAGAACCACCGTCATTAGCTGATTTTTTTATACGAACCTCATCAGTTGCAGAAAGTGTAAGCCGTCCGCTTGCAATTTCTTTAAACCATTCGTCCATGTAGTAAACAGGCTCGCCAGTCGTATTGTCTAAAATCACTTTAGAAAAGAGCTCTTTTTGTTCTGGAGTAAAAAGAGACGGCAAAACAACGCCAAAACGCATCATCATTCTTTTTACTTTTGGCAAGGTTAAATCTGCCATTTTTGGCGCCATATTATGAATAAGTTCCCAATAAGCCATTACCATTTGCTGTCGGTAAACTGTTCTGTCTTTTGGATCTGTGCATGTTAAGTATTTTGAAAGTACCTGATGAACTCTTTGAGCCGGCTGGCCTTCGCCTGTAAGACAAGTCTTGTAGTATGCCGGATCGTCAAAATAAGGCTTTGGCTTATCTTCAAAGAATTTTTCAATCGGACTGAATTTTGTAACGCTTAAATCAACTTTATTGGCTTGTTTTTGCTTTTCGGCAGGCGCTTCCTCGTTTGCATTAAAACTCGCCGCACTAAAAGGCACTGTTTCTGTCAATTTGTTTGAAACATTGCTCAAAGTTGGGCCGGAGGATTCCTGGGTTTCTGCAAGGAGAGCTGCAATCGTCGGGTCAAGTTCTTGGTCACTCATTCTAAAAAATACTCCAAATATCTTTTAATTATATCACAAGTTATTTAAAAAGCATTATAAAAATATCAAGAACCATTAAAATAAATTTTCAGTTTTGATTAGCAAAATTTGAACTTTTTAGACTCACTTCTCCAGAATACAATTTTTTTTGAATTCCATCTTCCGTCAAAACCAAAAGCTCCGCTTCGTCCGTTACATCAAGAACTTTAGCTTTGTAGATTTTTCCTTCAAGCCCCGCAATTGGATTAACATAAACTTCAAGCCCGGTCAAAAGAGAACGTTTTCTGTATTCGTCCATAGTTTTTTTGATTTCCTGCTTGTCGTCTGCAAAATAAAAATCATAAATTTTTAAAAGATTAGAAACCACTTCCGAAACAATCTGATTTCGGCTTACTTTTGGAACGATTTTACCTTCTCCGGCAATAATCTCTTCAACGCTGCCTGCAACTTTTGAAAGCTCTCCATCAAAACCGCCGTTCCTCACATTTATTCCGATTCCGACAATGGCAACATCGATTGTGCCGGTTTCAAAATTCGTAACGCCTTCAGTTAAAATTCCGCAGATTTTTTTGCCATTCAAGAAAACGTCATTCACCCACTTTATTTTGCAATCTTCTCCATAAAGAGATTTTATTGCTCTGCTTACAGCAACTGCCGCAGCCGCCGTCAAAAAAGCAGGATTTTTTATGCCTGCAACAGGTTTATAAACAAGCGAAAAATAAATTCCAGAATTTGCGGGCGAAACAAAAGTCCGGCCCATTCTTCCGCGTCCTGCCGTCTGTCTTCCGGCAACAAAAAGCACGCGGTTAAGTTCTTTGTCGGCAGTTTGTCTTTTTGCCTCCAAATTTGTCGAATCAATTTCGTCAAAAGCAAGAACTTCGCATTTTTCGCCACATTTTAAAATTTCTTTTTCGATAAAATCTGAATCAATCTTGTCTGGAACACCTTCCAGTTTGTAACCTTTATTTGTAACAGCTTCGATTAAAAATCCCTGTTCACGCAAAGCGGAAATTGCCTTGTGAACAGCCGCACGGCTTACCTGACAGCAAGATGCAAGCTCTTCGCCAGAAATAAAATCGTTTTTTAACGAATCCGAATTTAAAATTGAAATGATTTTTTCTTTTGTGCTCATTTTCTTACAAGTTTTAATTATTTTCAAAACAGCAGACTTTGTTTTTTCCAGAATTTTTGGCTTTGTACAAGGCGGTGTCCGCATTTTTAAAGAGTGTATCAAAATCTGTCTCTTCAAAAACAGCAAAACCTATGCTCGAACGTATAAATCCAGAATTTTCAGGCTCGTCCGTCAAAATAGGCGTCTTATTCAGCAATTCCAAAAGCTGTTCGCAACGCATTCTTGCAATATTTTTTTGATTTGCGCCAATCATAAAAATCAAGAATTCATCGCCCCCAAAACGTCCCATTAAATCGGAAGATCGGAACACTTTTTGAATGCAGCCTGCAACTTTTTTTAGAACTTTGTCGCCAACAAAATGTCCATAAGTGTCGTTTATCTGCTTAAAATAATCCAAATCAAGCATTATCAAAATTCCGGTATTTGTTGAATTCAGATATTTTTTTGCAGAACGAATAAATGCCGCCTTGTTTAAAAGTCCGGTCAATTCATCAGTATCGCGTTGATTTTCAATAATTTGCCTTAAAAAAAATTCACGGACACGGATTTTTGTCAGATAAAAACACGGAATAAAACTCAATCCGTAAAAAAGCCACATGTAAAAAATGTCAATTCGGGCAATTTTTACGTCTTTAAAAAAAATCGTACAAATCGTGTTTAAAAGCACAAGCAAGCCAGTGTTTCTAAACATTCTTGAAACTCTATCAATAAAAATAACAGGAATTGCAAATTCCAAAACGACGAACATAACTGAATAATTACCAGTATTTCCGTAAATTCCTCGAAATCCAGTAAAAATGCTTAAAGTCCATATAAAAACATAAAGAAGCGGCACTGCAAGCTTCAATTTTTCCTGCGAAATCTTTATTGATGAAATAAAAATAAACAGCATTACGACAAAAACCGCAAAATAGCCAATTGTCCTTAAGTCTGGATACGAATCAAAAAAAAGTCCGATAATTCCTAAAACAAAAAAAAGAACGCAACCAACAAGGGAACAAACTTCAAGCATCAAAAGGTTTGTCTGACAAGTCTCAGTCTTAACACAATCGTACTCGAAGTCAGAAACCTGGTTCCTTAATATGAGCGTCTTTACCTGTCTATAAAGATTCTTCATCAATGCTAATTTTATTTCGCTTTTCCTAAAAGTGCAAAATCTTCTACTTTCCCGGAATATGCGATTCCCATTCCCGGATCTTTCAAACATTTTAGCTCACGGATTGCAGAAATTACCGGCTGTTTTTTGTCGCTCGGAACAACCATCACAAGCATTTCCTTTTCAGAAACAATGTGCATTCCAAAAAACCGCTCGTCTGTTTCTTTTGCAGTTCCACGCGCATTTATTACTGTTCCACCGCCTGCACCTGCCTGTCTGGCGGCAGCCATTACATCGTCGGCATAACCTTTATTTACAATTACTGTAATCATTTCATTTTGTGTGCTCATAATGTCTTCCTCCATGTTTTTATTAGCGGCATCTGAATTTTCAATGATATTTCCGCCTTTTAAAAGCGAATCAACTCCAACACTAAAAAGTTCGCCAAAATGTCTTTTTTCTTTTGAAGTTGCTGTTTGAATCGCATTTTTTACAGACTCGCAGGCCGATTTTTCAACAACCATCATTATTACGTCTTTTGAATTTTCGCCAAGGCCGAGAATTGCCGCAAGATTCGTTTTTGCAAGCCCGCGCCCCATCAAAACAGTTCCGCCACGGCAACCGCTTTCCATTGCAGCGCGAGTAAGTTTTTCTCCTTTTCCGTGAGGAACTACGCTGAAAAATAATTTAAATGAATTCATGCTTTTTCCTCCAGAAGTTCAGTTTGTTCCATTTTTTTGTGGGAATTTGTTTTTACCTTAAATACAATTCCAAGAATTTGAATTGCAATAAGCGGAGTCATCGCAACAAGAGCAATCACACCAAATGCTTCGCCTGCAGAACCTGCATTTACTGCATGGCCTACACCAATCGTAAGAGAAAGAATAAATGTGCTTGTCATAGGTCCGCTTGCAACTCCACCAGAATCAAAAGCAATTCCTGTAAAAAGTTTTGGACACCAGAAAGAAAGCGCAAGCGCAATCACATAGCCAGGAAGAAGAATAAACCAAAGACTAAAACCATACAAAACTCTCGCCATTGAAATTCCGATTGAAATTGCGACTCCGGCGCTCAACGCAGCGAGAATTACTTTTCTTCTAATCATTCCGCCAGAAATTTCTTCAACCTGATCTGTCAAAACCCAAACCGCAGGCTCAGCGCAAACAACAACTGCTCCAAAAATACAGCCGATCAAAATAACGGCAATTGGACCGACAATCTTAGGAATTACAAAGAGAGTTTTAGTTATTCCGTTGCTTGTGCTTGAAATCAAAACATCGCCCGAATTTGCAGCAAGTTTTCCAAGCAAAACACCAAGTTCCTGACCGACAGGCATAAAACCGCCCTGGGCACCGCCTAAAAAAATCACCAGACCAATAAAACTCAGAACAAAACCGCGAATCATGCGGACAACTTGCATCGGCGGCATTTTTATAAGCGTAATCTGAAAAAATACGGCCATTGCAACCAAAGGAGCCAGCGCAGAAACAACTTCTTTTGCAATTGCCGGAATATGCGCAAAAACAACAGAAAGTCCGACAGCAATTTCTTCTTCAGAACCAGAATCAACGCTTTCAGAAACTCCAATTACTCCATTTATTTTAGAAATTGCAATTGCAAAAATAATAACCGCCAAAACTGGACCGACAGATGCAATTCCCGTAAGACCAAAGCTTCCGTCGTTGTCCATGGAATTTTTTTCAGAATTTTGAAGAGTTTTTCTACGGACAGCAGCAACTCCGACGCCAAGCGCCAAAATAAACGGAACTGTCATGGGGCCAGTTGTTGCGCCGCCAGAGTCAAAAGCAACTCCCTGCAAAGCCTGAGGCGCAAAACTTGCAAGAGCAAAAACTGCTATATAAGAAATTATCAAAATCAATCTGAGAGGAATTGAAAGAATTACGCGCAGAATTCCCAATGCAACAAAAAGACCAACACCTGCTGCAATTGCAATAATCAGTCCCCATTTTGAAACAGAAGATTCAATTTTACGAACTTGATCTGCCAAAACCTGAATATCAGGCTCTGCAATCGTTACAATAAAACCGATAAAAAATGCGGCAATTAAAAGAAGCGGTAAATTCCGTTTTGAAGTAAGGGCTGCTCCACTACGCTCGCCGACGGGAATAATCCCAATATCAACGCCCAAAAGAAAAATGGCGAGTCCAATAATGACCATAACTCCGCCCAGCATAAACTGAAGCAAAAGCTGACCACCCAAAGGTGCAATTGTTACACCTAATAAAAGCACCAAAAGCATAATTGGCGCTACAGAAAAAATAGTCTCTTTAAGTTTTAGATAAAAATTCACTTAAGTAGACCCCCAGCGGAAAAATTTTACAGCCCGTCAGGAAAAGCAGTCCAACCTTTTTTGCTGATTCCCTCAATCCAATTTTTTGCGAATTTTTTTGCGCCTTCCAAATCCATGTCGCGGTAGTTTCCGCATTGAATTTCGTTGGCGGCTGGAATTTCGCCAGTCCAGTCAATAACTTTTTTAAAAACAGGAATTAAATGGCTTGCAATGTATTCTTCATCCACATCGCCCCAGACAGTAAGATAAAAACCTGTGCGGCAGCCCATCGGTGAAAAATCAATTACACCAGGAATTTCATCTCGCAAATATTCTGCAATGATATGTTCCATTGTATGCAAGGCGCCTGTATTCATAAATTCTTTGTTTGGCTGACAAACACGCACATCAAATTTTGTCACAACGTCGCCTTTTTCACCCTGTTTTTTTGCAGCGACGCGGACATAAGGGGCAACCACTTTTCTGTGGTCCAAATTAAAACTGTCTACATTGTATTTTTTTAATTCCATTTAAAAATGCGCCTTTATTAAGGAAAAAAAATTCTTTAATAGCGAGATTTTATATTGCTTCAATAAGTTTTTCAACTACCTGAGCACTCAATTGAGCGGCAACCCCTTCATTAAATTCATAGCCATTTGAACTTAAATCGTCCGCCATATCGCTCATGCACCGGATAATTACAAAAGGCGTTTTATTGAGCCAGCAAGCCTGAGCAATTGCACAACCTTCCATTTCAACACACGCAGGAGAAACATTTTCCGCAATTTTTGCCTTGAGAGCTTTTTCAGAAATAAACTGGTCGCCTGTGGCAATTCTTCCTTCAATCATTTTATGGCCTTTTAATTCTTCGCAATTTTCAAATGCTTTTTTTGCAGCAAGAATCATTTTTTTGTCTGCCTCGAACGAATAAACAGGCATTTGCGGAATTTGACCTATTTTGTAACCAAATCCTGTCGCATCCATATCGTGATAAACAGCATCGCTCGAAACTACAAAATCCAAAACTCCAAGGCCTTCCGCCATGGCTCCGGCAATTCCCGTATTGATTACGTTTGTGCAGTTGAATTGAAGAACAAGCCTCTGAGCGCACAATGCGGCGTTTACTTTTCCAACTCCGGAACGAACGACAACAACTTCTTTTCCATGAATTTTTCCAGTTTCAAAATCAAGACCGCCGGCACAAACAGTTTTTGGCGAACCTTCTTTTGACATTAAATTTTTTAGCCAGTCAATTTCAATTTGCATTGCACCAATAATTCCAATTTTTTCCATTTTAGCCTCCATAAATTTCAAATTACCGTAAAAACTGCAAAACTTTCAGATATTTTTCAATAAAACCGTAAAGTTTTCAACCTTTTTCATAAAAAATGCGTTATTTTAGCGATTTTTCAGCAATTTTTCTTAAAACTCAATTGCATAAAATCCTGCAAAGTTATATTTTATTATCAGCAGCAAGAAATATAACAAAAAACAATTTACAAAGGGCTACTTTTTTCCTCCTTCAGTAGCCCTTTTTTCTTTTTAAACCGCCTTTTATAATATTATTATGAATCATGAAAAAATTGAATTATGTCCGCCTTCAAAAGCCTGTATCGCTCCTTATATTTTAAAAAATCAGAAAAAAAATCCTTTTATTCTAGTTGTCCCTGGCGGCGGATACAATCATTTTGGAAAAAAAGAACAGGAAACCATTGCTCTTTTTTGGAATTCTTTGGGATTTTCGTCAGCAGTGCTTTACTACACGCTTGCACCGTTCAAATTTCCTGAAGCGCTTTTTGACCTGGCAAGAGCTGTTGCCTTTATTAAGAAAAATTCCGATGAATGGAATATCGATCCTCAAAAAATTTATCTCTGCGGATTCAGCGCGGGCGGACACCTTTGCGCAAGCCTTGGCTGCTTTTGGAATACTCCCCTTTTGCAAAATCTTACTCTCGACGGTAAAACTTTGCTGCCAGAGCAGACGCGGCCAGACGCGCTATGCCTTTGCTATCCGGTAATTTCTGCCGACAAAAAAATTTGCCACGAAGGCTCAATACAGCGTCTAACCGAAAATTTAACGGAAGATGAACGCATTGAACTTTGCAAAAAGACATTCACTCAAAATCCGGAAAACAAAAATTCTGAAGAACTGATCCGCGATGCCGTTTCTCTCGAAAAACACATTTCCAAAGATTTTCCTAAAACTTTTGTCTGGCACACGCGCACAGACAAGGCAGTTCCGGCAGAAAACACATTGGTTTTTGCAAAAAGCCTGAAAGATGCCGGAATTGAATTTGAGTATCACCTTTTTAAGGAAGGTGAACACGGACTTGCGCTTGCAGAAAACACGCCTGCACAAATTTGGCCACAAATGTTTGTAAATTTTATAATGTCTGCGGCAGGGATAGCAGCCACGCCGAAGGCGTTCTAAAAAAACGGGGAATTTACCCGATTTTTTTTAGAATGATAATGGCGAATAGCCCGGTTTTTACGCAGCAAAGCGGAGTAAAAAGCCGCCCGGATTAAAATAAAAATTAAAATTACCTAAACAAAAAACTTTTTTTTCTATAAAATAAAAACGCCTCTGAAATTTTTTCTTTTAGAGTTGCCAAAACAAAAAATCTGGAGATCTAAAAAATGTCAGTTTTACAGTCGATTTTGCTTGGAATTTTACAGGGAATTGCTGAATTTTTGCCTATTTCGTCGAGCGGACACCTTGCCGTAGCTCAATTTCTTTTTAAGCTGGACGATGTGCCTCTTTTGTACGATGTAATTCTTCACCTTGCGACCTTGCTTGCCGTTGTTATTTTTTTCCGTGCAAAAATCTGGAAACTTTTATGCTGCTTTGGACGCTGGATTGCGCGCCGGCCGCTAAATTCTGACAACGATCCGGAAGATTTGCTTTCTGGAAACGACATTCTCGGCCGAAAAACAATTGTTGCAATTATCTGCACAACTTTTATAACAGGAATTTTGGGCATTTTAAGTTCAAAACTGATTCCAGAAATGCCAATTAAATTTACCTGCGCAGGCTTTCTCGTTACAGCGGCACTCTTGATTTTTAGCAGTTTCTGGCAGAAAAAAAACCGCAGCGCCGAAATTTTGAGCAGCGAAAAAAAGGGAATCGGCGTTTTTCAGTCGCTTTTTATCGGTTTGATGCAGGGGATTGGAACTTTGCCGGGAATCAGCCGTTCAGGTTCAACAATTGCCGGAGCACAGCTTGCAGGAATTGACCGGCAAAGCGCAGGAGAATTTTCTTTTATCGTAAGCATTCCTGCAATTTTAGGAGCATTTGTGCTCGAAGCAAAGGATTTAGGTGAACTTGGCTCTTCTGTAGGACTTTTGCCCGTTATATTTGGATTTGTTTCGGCTTTTGCGGCAGGTTACATTTCTCTCGCTTTTTTAATGAAATTGATAAAAAAAGGCAAGCTTGAATGGTTTGCAGCTTATTTGATTCCTCTTGGAATTGCTGGCTTGATTTTCTTTTAAATCTTTTAAAATAGAATGAATTTGTGTTAAACTCATTCTATGAATAAATTAAACGCGCCTAGATGGAATTTAGATTCAATTTTTTCTTCTATCGAAAGTCCCGAATATAAATCGGCTCTTGATAATTACAAAACCGGCATGGAAAAACTCGAAAATCTTATAAAAACTTCCAGCCGGTTTAATTTTTGCTTTTGGCTAAAGGGCTTTCTTGACGCAAAAAAAGAAGTTCTCGAACTCTCTCAAAGCCTTGGAGCCTATGCTTACATAATTTATTCAGTTGACACAACAAACACCGTTTTTTTAAACAATATTTCTTTAATTGATGAGCTCGCTCTACGCCTAAAAAAAATCGATATTGATTTTAAGACAATTCTCGTAAAAAATTCTAAAAAACTCGATGAATTTTTTGAACGGTTTCCAGAATATTGCGAGCAGCGTTTTTTAATCGAAGAAGAAATTGCAGAGTCAAAGCATAAAATGTCCGCAAAAGAGGAAAATTTGGCCGGCTCCTTGCAACGCACCGGAGGAGATGCATGGGACAGGCTGCACGAGCAAATAATTTCAAATCTAAAAGACACAGACGGAAAAACCTTTAACGAGCTTAGAAACGATGCTTATTCGGCAGATTCAAAATTAAGAAAATCTTCCTACGAAAAAGAACTTTCGCTCTTAAAACAAAACGAAATCGCTTTGGCTGCCTGTCTGAACAATTTAAAAGGCGAAACTTTAACCCTCAACAAGCAGCGAAAATGGAAAAAACCAGTTGACCGCACTCTTTTTTCGAGCCGAATGGACAAAAAAACGCTAAATGCCTTGATCAAGGCGATTGAAAAAAGTCTTCCGGAATGGCGAAAATATTTTAACGCAAAGGCGGATTTTTTACGAAAAAACAATCTTACGGCAAGCACGCCAAAATACATAAACGGCAAAGCAGAAAAAGGACTGGCTTTTTACGACCTTTTTGCGCCAATGGAAGTTTTTGAACAAGACCAAAGCAAAAATGCAAATTCCCTGCTTTCGAAAACCTGGACTTTTGAAGAAGCCGAAAATTACGTTATCGAACGCTACAGCAGTTTTTCGGAAGATATGGGAAATTTTGCAAAAACAGTTTTCCAAAATAACTGGATTGATGCAGAAGTCCGCCCCGGAAAAGTCGGCGGAGCATACGATGAAGATTTTGCACTTGGCCACCAAAGCAGAATTATGACAAATTTTACAGGCAGTTTTAGCGACATTGTAACTCTTGCCCACGAAATCGGCCACGCTTACCATTTTTCCTGCTTAAAAGGAAAGTCCGTTGATTTTTTCTGTTACCCAATGACGCTTGCAGAAACTGCTTCAACCTTTGCAGAAACAATCGTAAAACAAGATATGCTCAAAAAATGCGGCGAAAAAGACCGGCTGCAGCTTTTAGACCTCGATTTGCAGGACGTAAGCCAAGTTCTTGTCGATATTTTATGCCGCTTTTATTTTGAAAAAAATGTTTTTGAAGAACGCGCAAAAGGCGAATTAAACGCTCAGGATTTTTGCAGAATTATGCGCGAAGCCCAGGAAAAATCTTACGGAAAAGGCTTAAATTCCGAACGCCACGAATATATGTGGGCGGTAAAAAGCCATTACTATTCGACTGGCCTTGATTTTTACAACTTTCCGTATGCGTTTGGACAGCTTTTTGCGGTTGCGCTTTATCAAAGATATTTAAAAGAAGGAAAAAGCTTTGCAGAAACTTACAGACAAATTTTAAGTTTGACAGGAAGCATGAACTGCGAGGAATTGTGCAAAAAAGCAGGATTTGATATTACAAGCATAGATTTTTGGAAATCCGGAATTGAATTCTATTCTTCAAGAATCAGCGAATTTATTGAACTTTGCAGAGGAAAATCAACTGCCGTAACCGTAAAAGCAGGAAGTTCTCCAAAAACCGTTTATGAAGCTGATACAGCAGAAAAAATTGAAATTCCGGCAAAAACCGAAAAACCTGCAAAAAAAATGGGACTTTTACAGCGTGCCGAAATTCTAAATAAAAAAAATTAACGTAGAACTTCCAAAGCAAAAATTGCTTTATAAAAGTCTGGAAGTCCTACGTTTTTTAACCGATACTTATTTTTTTATTTCGTTGTGCTGTTTTTCCAGATATTCCATAACGTGGTCAATCATAGCCTGTTTTGGATCCGGACAGTCTTCCGGCAAAGAAGCAAGATATTCTTTACGGAAAGGCTTGCATTCGATTAGAGGACTTGCCTTGTAAATGCAAACCGCTGGAGCACATTCATCGGCGAGCATATCGTTCATGTTGTCTGGATTGAATTTTAAAATCATTCCGTCGATAGAAACCAAAAGCATAACGTCGAACATTCTCAGATAACTGTCGATTTCTTTTAAGCCGCGTTTTGTTTCTGGTTTTCCAGGGCGATAGCGAGTTCCTGAAGGAAAAACAAGAATCGCTTCTCCGTTGCGCTTGCATTTGTCCATTGCGTGCATTGCGGCAAGATTGATTGCACGGGCCTTTTTTGTTTCTGCTTCGATTTCTTCCTGAGAGGCAGCAGTTTTTGTAGCTGAATCAAGCGAACGTGTCGGATAAATTACAACCCGTGTAAAGCTTTCAGCAAAGGCACGAACCATAGGATCTGCTTCGTTGAGTTTCATTCCTGCAATCGCAACTACTTTGCCACCAAGCTCGCGGCAGTCAGGATCGTCAGAATTTTCAAGAAGCCAGATAAGACCAGGCAAGTCGGTATTTGCATAATGTTCCATCAAGATAAGCCCGCTTTTTCCAGACTTAATTGCAGCCAAAAATGCCTTAAAGTTTTCTACACCTTCAAGACGGCTTCCTTCTGCCATATTGTCCGAAATCAACTTGTCCATCAGTTTTTTTGTGTTAGGATTTGCCTTTTGATAAACATTTGTCGTATCAATTTTTGCGGCAGCATGCGAAAAATTTGCAAGTTCCTTAAACTTATCTCCATAGCGTTCACGAATCGAAGCCATTTTTTCCTCTCAATAAAGTACAGGCTCGCCAAAACCGGCATCTTTGCCTTTTTTAAGTATTTTTGACATTTCAGAACAATTGAAAATTCAGAAATGTCATTTTAATTCTAGTTTTAAAGTATAGTTTTTGCAAGGACAGCCAGCATTCTAAAAATACTTGCCAAAACTAAAGCGCGCAACCTCTAAAATCATCAAGCGTTTTATAACCTTTTTTTGCCATAAAATTCCTGATTCCTTTTAAGATTTCTGTCATTGCAAGCGGATTTCCAAAAGTTGCAGTTCCAACTTCTACAGCGCTAGCTCCTGCCATGATAAATTCAACTGCATCTTGCCAGCACGAAATTCCGCCAAGTCCAACTACAGGAATTCTTTCGTTTTCCGGAAGTTTATTCATTGCAAGACATAAATCATAAACCATGCGAAGGGCAATTGGTTTTACAGCAGGCCCCGAAAAACCAGCACGGATATTTTCAAAATAAGGACGGCCGGTCTCAATGTTTATTGCCGTTGCCTGAAAAGTGTTTACAAGGCTGATTGCGTCGGCGCCTGCATTTTTTACGGCCATTGCAACTCCAATCAAATCAGGCGCATTCGGACTGAGTTTTACCATAAGCGGCTTTTTTGTTGCTTTGCGGACAGCTTCTACGACAGATGCCGCGGCTTTTGGTTCCATTCCAAACGCCATGCCGCCGGCTTTTACGTTCGGACAACTGATATTCAACTCAATCATTGGAGCGTCTGTTTTATCCAGCAATTTTGCCCCTTCAACATAGGTTTCAGGACTTTTTCCGCTCAAATTGACAATTGTCTTTGCCCTAAATTTCTGCATTA
>NZ_DBJD01000012.1:22879-38918 GCF_002297065.1 Treponema sp. UBA785
AGGCGAACTCCGAAATTTCCAGGCTGACCGTCCAAAGTAAGTCCTTTTGAACAAATTCCGCCAAGAGAATCAACATCGAGAACTGTCGAATATTCACTTCCGTAGCCAAAAGTTCCGCTCGCAGCAAAAACAGGATTTGCAAATTCAACTCCGGCAATTTTTACGCTCAAATCAGGCTCTTCGTTTTTAGAAAGAGGTTCGCGTCTTGCCATCCTCTGAGAAGTTACAGGCGAATCAATTTTCGAAAAATCCAAAATTTCCGCATCAAAGACAGGACCGTCTTTGCAACAGCGCTTATTTCCTTCTTTTGTGTGAATTGTACAGCCAAGACACGCGCCAACACCGCATGCCATTCTGTTTTCCATGCTAAGCCAGCATTTTACACCAGCATCGGCACAAATTTTTTGAACAGCCGCAAGCATAGGCGTAGGACCGCAGGCATAAACCGCATCGTATTTTTTTACGCTTTCGCTGTCAATTGCGGCAGTTACCATGCCTTTAATTCCAACCGAACCATCATCTGTCGTAATCGTAAGTTTTTCCGGAAAAATATAATCAAGTCCGTAAGAACCGCTTTTAAATGCGGCAACAAAATCATAAGATTTTTTAGGAAGGGTTATTGCAAAACCTGCAACAGGCGCAACTCCAACTCCGCCGCCAACACACAACACTTTCGAATTTTCTGCAGGAACCGGCCAATTGTTTCCAAGAGGACCAAGAAGTTCAATTCCATCTCCGCTTTCAAGAGTAACAAGCTCTTTAGATCCACTTCCTTTTAAGAGAATTAAAAATTCAATGCTCACATTTCTGTCAGAAATTTTGCGCGAATTATAAACGCTAATTGGACGGCCGAGCAAAAGCCCCGAACGCACAGAGCGCAACATATAAAACTGACCGGGAATTGGAACAATCGCATTTCCGCCGTTTATTCCCGCCACATTCACTTTCAAATACCAAACGCTTCCGTATGGGACGGCAGACTGCACAATTGAACATCCGTTTACCTTACCTGTAGCAAAAACAGGATACGTTTCTCCAGCACAATTTTTTATTTCCGGCATAAATTTTAACCTCGCTTACAAAACCTTAAAGATTGTTTTTTGCATTGAGCAAGTCGAGTTTTGCGGCAACGCAGGCATTTCCAGCAGCATCAGCAATTTCCTTTAAGCAGAGATTTCCGCTTTCAACTTTATCAGCAAGCTCAGGAGCTTTTTTCCAGGCACACAAAATACCGCGGCTTGAATTTACAGTGCCGCCGGCTTTATCGAGCAAAGCAGCCGCAATTCTTGCAGCCCCGCCCTGAGCGCCATATCCAGGAATCAAAAAGAAAATTTCAGGATAAGCATTGCGAAGCGCACGAGCATCGCTTTCTTCTGTACAGCCAACAACCGCGCCAACAGGCGAACAAGTCTGTCCAGGATAATTTTTTTCAAATTCAGCGGCAATTCTTTTTAATTCGCATCCAGTACGGTCAAGAACACGGCCGCCATTTTTTAATTCCTGCTGCTCAATATCAACCATTCCAGGATTTGAAGTTCTCAAAAGAACAAAAATTCCTTTTGAACCAGTTGCAACTTTTGATTCGGCAGTATGAGGCGCGCAATATTCAGTAAAAGGCTTTAAAGTATCAAAACCCATATAAGGATTTACAGTAATTATGTCGCTTTCAAATTCGCCAGAAAAATGAGCGCGCGCATATGCTTTTGCAGTGTCAGCAATATCACCGCGTTTAATGTCACTGATTGCAATAAAACCAGCTTCGTGCACAGCCTTGATTGTCTCTGCGTAAACTTTTAAACCCTCAAGCCCCATCGCCTCATAATAAGCAATCTGAATTTTAAAACAGCATGCAGATTTTTCAGCGGCAACTCTCTTAATAATTTCTTTATTGTAAGCAAGAACCGCCTCAGTCTTAGAACCAAAAACATTTAACAGCGGAACCGGAATATAAGAAGGATCAGTGTCCAGACCAACGCAAAGAGGCCCGTATTTTGCCGCAGCTTCCTGTAAAACCTGCATATTGTGATTCATAAAAAAACACCTCGTTCAAAAAATAAAACATAAACAGTTTAGCAAATTTTCGATATGATTTAAAGAACGGGCGTTCCGGAACCCTGTAACCAGGATTCCGGGCAGGCTGTCGCGTTATAAAATTGCTTCGCAATTTTTCCGTTCAGCCACGCAAGCGTGTCCGAACCGCTCCGCGGCTTCCATCCTTAACGCGTTTTATTCTCCAGGCCATTCAAAATGCTGATAATCTTTTACGCCCTGCCAGTCTCCGCCCCATTCAAAACCATTTTTTGTAAAAACTTTATAGGCAAGGTCATTATGGTCAATTTTATAAGAAAAATTCCCAGTCCTGTCCACAAAATCAGCAGCATTCGCCGGCTCAACGCTAATTTTTCCTTTTATGTTTTTTACGCACGGATTGTAGAGCGGATTTATATCAACCGCAAGTCCAGAACCGTGTTTTGAAACTTTTTTTGTAAAATTTATAAACCTAAAATTAAAACAAGACGAGTTATTATCCGCCATGCTTTTTTCGTCGTCGGCATCGTATTCATCTATCAAGCGGATTTTTTCAATCGGATAATCAGAAACATAAAGTTCCTTAAAAATTTTCAAAAGAATTTCTGCAATTTTTTCGTTGCAAATCAATTCGCCTACGAGAGTTTGTCCAGACAAATTCTTGTGCAAAATATGAAGAATCCGCAGATTTTCGCGCGGAAATGTGCAGTTCTTCTTAAAACTTTTTCCATTTATTTTTTCAAAAACAGAATCGCTTATTTTAGAAACGTAAAATCCCCTATCCAAAACAAAATCTTCGTTCAATTCAATTTTTTCCGCTTTATTCAAAGAAAATTCAGAATCATTTGAATTAAAATTCTGCGCCATACAAAAACTAAAAATAAAAGCAAAGCTCAGCAATATTAAATTTTTTTTCATTTTGTTATAATTTTTCCATGCAAGAAACAGTTTTTAGAAAAAACATCGAAGTCAAAAAAGAAATGGAACTTCTCTACCGCGGCATCCGCTACAAACTCGGCTACGGAATCGACAATGCCGGAAAATCCTACATTTCTTTTGGCGAAGAATTTCTTCCAGCAAAGCATTTTTACAGTTACGGCCAGCTCGTAAACGAGGCCATGCTCGGAATTTCGCCGCTCCGCGACTCAATCGAAGTTCTTCAACTTTTAAATCCGTAAAAAAAACATTCCGACATTCTATTGCAAAAAAAATCAAAAATGAAGCGCAAGCAAAAATAAACTCTTTTTTTTATTCAAAACAAATCTCGCATCCCGAAAAAAAACAGAAAATAATTTTTTACAGAACCTGAACATTGTACCACAATTTGACATTAAATAGCTGTTTTTTGTCAGTTTGCACAATTTTTTTTTTCTTGTACAATTCAGCTATGAAAATTTTTCCAGCTAAAAGTTTTGACATTCCTGACATTTTAAAAATTGAACATGCGGCGTTTATTCCGGCAATTCAAGAAAAACAAGCAACATTTGAAGAACGCCTACGTGTCTTTCCTGAAGGATTTCTGATACTTTCTGACAATTCTCCAGAAACAGTTCTCGAAAACGGCAAACCTCTTACCGCAGGTTATTTTACGAGCGAAATCTGGCCGTGCGTTCCTAAAACAGACAATATTTTTATGCTCGGACATTCCGCCGAAAAGACACACGATCCGAACGGCTCAGTTTTATATTTTTCGTCATTTGCACTTTTGCCGGCTGTTCAGGGCAAAAAACTCGCCGAACCATTTTTAACCGGCTGCCTGGATTCAATCTGCGGAGCATTTCCTCAAATAAAACAAATTATTCTTCTTGTAAACGAAGAATGGCACGGCGCAAGACACCTTTACGAAAAATTGGGATTTAAAGAACTCCGCACTATCAAAGACTTTTTTCCGTCATTAAAGAAAAGCGCTTCTGACGGAATTGTCATGTTAAAATCTGTCGATTAAGCGTTTTTTGATTTTTTCAAGGACTTTCTAGCGAATTTGCCCGTCGCCGTCAATCAGATATTTTGTCGTCGTAAGGGCTTTGATTCCCATAGGTCCGCGGGCGTGCAGTTTTTGAGTGCTTATTCCCAGTTCCGCGCCAAAACCAAATTCTCCACCGTCAGTAAAGCGAGTGCTTGCATTTACATAAACGCAGGCAGCATCGATTTTTGACTGAAAAATGCGCGAATTCTGGCGGTTGTTCGTAACAATACATTCTGAATGTTTTGTGTTGTGGGAATTTATAAAATCAATCGCTTCGTCCAAATCGGAAACAGTTTTTACAGAACAAATAAAGTCTAAAAATTCAAAGCCAAAGTCTTCGTCTGCGGCTTTTTTAATTTTCGCAGAATTTTGTACATTTTGGACAGATTTATACGATTTTTCGTCCAGCCTCAATTCAACTTTACCGGCAAATTTTTCGACAAGTCTTGGAATAAACTGATTTAAGATTTTTTCGTTTACGACAATTGTTTCTATTGCGTTGCAGGCTCCTGGACGCTGAGTTTTTGCGTTCCAGGCAATATTTAACGCCATTTCAAGATCTGCGCTTTCGTCAACATAAAGATGGCAAATTCCCGCTCCTGTTTGAATTACAGGAATTTTCGCCGTCTGAACAACCATATTTATGAGCTTTGCGCCGCCACGAGGAAGAGCAACATCAACTTTTCCAACCGCTGTCAAAATCTGTTCAACTTCCTCATGATTCTTGCACGGAGCGAGCGAAATTGCTTCTTCTATTCCATTTTTTGCATTTTTTAAGCCTTGTTTTATCGCTTTTTCAAGGGCAAGATTTGAATTTATTGCGGAAGAAGAGCCTCTCAAAAGAATTGAATTTCCGCTTTTGTACGCAAGAGCAAAGGCGTCAGCCGTTACATTCGGGCGGCTTTCGTAAATAATTGCAACAACTCCAAGCGGAACACGAACCTGCCGAATCGTCATGCCAGCAGGAGTTTTCCAGCCGGCAATTTCTTCTCCAACAGGATCGGTCTGGCTTATTATCAATTTAAACGAGTCAATTATTGAATCAATTTTTTTGTCATCAAGCGAAAGCCTTTCTACAAGACTTTCACTCATTCCGCGTTCGCGTGCATTTTTTACATCAAGAGCATTTGCTTCAAGAATGATTTTTCGATTTTTTTCTATTGAACTAGAAACGCTCAGCAAAGCCTCATTTTTTTGACTCGCAGTCTGCAACGCAAGTTTAGATGAAGCGTTTTTTAAGCTGGCTGTTATTTTTTCAATATCCATAAATCAATCATCCGATAAAATTTTTAGTAATTTGCAAGAAAATACATTCCAAGCAAAAGAAGCGCGCGGCTTTTCTGGTCAGAAAAATTTGCTTTTTCCGGAAGATTTTGAATATACCACCAAAAAACTCCAAACTCAGGATCAATACGCAAAGAATATTCTTCAAATATTGGTTCTTTTGAAGTCGGCCCAAACATCAAGTAAACAACGTCAGACAAAATATGACCAAAACGGCTGTATTCATCTGCATATTTTCCGGCTTCGATATAAGCGCAGAACTGCTCCAAATTATACAAAACTTGCTCTTTTACAGTTTCATCGTCTTTTTCAACCCAAGTTTTTTGAATCAAAAGCGTAAGATTTTTTTTAAATGAAGAAATTAGCTTTGAGTCATCATTACCAGCAAGAATTTCTGCAAAAACTTTTTCTGCGCTAAACAGTCTGGAAATTATTACTGCAAGAGAATTCACTTCCTGAATGTCTGCAACATCTTTTATTTTTTCAACTGCACTGATAATTTCTGGCTCTACAAATTCGCCAATCAAATTAGATTTTGTCATATAACAATTTTATAATTTTTCGGCTTACCTATTCAAGTGCAACAAAAATGAAAATTTGACAGTTCGCAAATTCAGTCTCAAAATATATCAATAAAGTTAAATTAACTTTTGTCATTCTGACAGTGCACTTACGTGTAAGGTTTGCGTTGCAAACTTCATCGTCACTAAAAAATCAAATCGAAAATTAATTTTTCGCGTTGAGTTTTTACCGGAGGTTCTCAAATGAAAAAATCTTTATTTATTCTTTCGGCAGCTGCTATTACGCTGTTCGGTTTTGCTTCGTGCAATAAATCTCAGACAAAAAAATCTGCCGTTCAGGAAATTATTTCTCAGGCAGAAAATATGACTTTTGATGAACTTTGCCAAAAGGCAATCGAAGAATCAAAAAATGCCACATTAAAGGGAATTGGAAACTCTAGCCGCGGAAAAACTGCCGGAGCCTCATTCATCAAATATCTCAAGTCGCTTGATTCAAGCTACGCAGGAAAAATTGAATGGTCACAGCCAAAAAACAATTCAATCTTTACAACTCTCAATGTTGACTACAAAAGCGCAAATCCTGAATATTTTATGACACTTATTCAGGACGGAAACCAAATTCAAAGCAAGATGATGGACACTGGAGTTCTCCGCACATTTATTCCAAAAGAATGGGCAGAAGCAAACAAACTTGCAAAAAAAGACTATCCAGAACTTCTTCCTTTGCAGACTTTGAATAAAATTTTTATGTACAACCATTTGAACGGAGTAAAATTTACAAACTGCTGGGATTTTGTTGCTCCAGGAACACATGGTCTTTTCATGGGCGTAAATTCTGAACTTGTCGGCAAAAACTTCCTTTATATGCTCACTGCCGACAAATACGCAACCTGGCTCAAAAATGCATTTGATAAACTGCCGGCCGAAAAACAGGCTCAGTTTACTTCCGTAATTGATGAATGTGCAAAGCTTGCAGAAAACTTTGGTCTTGAATCAAAAAATGCAAAATACGGTCTTGCTTACACTAAACTCTGGGTACAAAACTACAACGAAGAAACAGACGACGGTCCAATCTGCAACAGCATTGTAAAAACTTCTGCTGCCGGCGAATTTGCGCTCATCGTTTATTCTAAGCTCCGTTCAGTTGCCGAAACAGCTGACGTTTCTGTAAAAAATATTTCTGTCGCAGCTTACGAAGAAGGCTACAGCGGAATCGGTGGTTACGGATACAGTCACTATCTCGAAGTTATGGATTCTTCTCCATATCCATGGACTGCCTGCGCGTTTATTTCTTACATGGTTACAAAGCTTGACGGTTTTACAGCCTGGGGAAAAGACATGGGCGGTTACTCTGCAAACCCTGTTCTTGCAGCAGAAAACGAAGCAAAATTCCATCACAGCACAGCCGGCGGAAACGAATTCCCTGCTAAAAACGACAGAGGCTTTGAATGGTGGGCTGCAGAAAACGGCGGTGAGCTCGTAATCGAAGATCCAAAATATTGTGCCGAAGTTTCAGTTGACCTCGGCGATTGGATTGACATTACACGTGCAAACCGCAAATAAGTTTTAGCCTCTTTTTGTCACAAAGCGAAAGCTGGGCCTGTCAAAATACAAATACCCGTTTTGACAGGCTCTCTAACCTTTATGGAGTCAACTTTTTAAGCTGGAGGTGCTTCCTATGGCAAACAACAATCTTCAGACCCAGCTGAAGCTCAACAAAATAAAAACATTTTTTTACAAACCACAAAATGTAATTCTTCTCTTATGCGGAATTGTTCTTTCTGTAACAACAATTGCTCCAATCCTGTATTTGATTCAAGATACGGTGGCAGTTCATGCAGGAACAGTCGATTCCTTAAAAACCGGTTTAAAAGAAGGTCAAATGACTTTCTACAACTGGATTGATCTTTTTACTGGCCGTCTTGCAAAAGCAAATTTATGGACACCACTTTTAAATACTGTTCTTCTTTCTGTTTTTGCCTGCCTTATTGCAATTTTTTACGGCGGTCTTTTTGCATATTTAATCACCCGGACAAATTTAAAATTCAAAAAATATCTTAGCGCAATCTTTATTTTCCCTTACATTATGCCACAGTGGACGCTTGCCATGGTCTGGAGAAACGCATTTAACAGCAATGCCATAACAGGCGGTTCAGACGGACTTTTGGCTTCGCTTTTTGGAATAAAAATGCCTTTATGGTGGTGCCAGGGAATTTTTCCTTCAAGCATAGTTCTCGGCCTGCACTACGCGGCCTTTGCATATATTTTAATCGGTGGAATTTTCCGCAATATGGACGCAAACCTCGAAGAAGCGGCAACAATTCTGGATACTCCAAAATGGAAAATCTTCCTTCATGTAACAATTCCTCTCGTAAAACCTGCAATTCTCTCGACAATCTTGCTCGTTTTTGGAAGCTCGATGGGAAGCTATCCAGTTCCGCATTATTTAAGCCTCGAAACTCTCTCCACAAAATATGTCGGTTTAAGTTCTGGCCGTGCCGGAGAAGCCAGCGTTATTGCAGTAATAATGATGGTTTTTGGAATTGCAATCCTTCTCTTAAACCAAAGAAGCACTTCAAGCCGTCAGAATTTTACAACCGTAACTGGAAAATCCGGCCAAATTTCAAAAGCAAATCTCGGAAAAGTCGGAAAATATTTAATTGCGTTTATTTTTATCGTAGTTACGCTTTTTACAAGCATTTATCCGATTATTTCTTTCGCCATTGAAACATTCCTGCCAAATCCAGGCGACTACAGTTTCTTAAAAACAGGCGATTTTGAAATGCTTACGACAAAATGGTGGACAACTTCAGATACCTTGGGCGAATACGGACTTTTTGGACAGCTCGGAATTTTGCACAACGTTCAAATCTGGAAATCTTTCTGTGGACAATTGTTCGTAGCCGTCTGCTGTGCGCTTTGCGCCGGAACAATCGGAACCCTGGTCGGCTATGCAGTAAGCAAAAACCGCAGAAGCAAGAGCGCCGCCTATGTAAATTCTGTGGCATTTTTACCTTATCTTATGCCTTCTCTTTCTGTCGGTGTAGCCTACTTAATTTTTGGAAAAGCACTTTCTATTGGCGGAACCTTCCTTATATTGATTCTTGTTGGAACAGTAAAGTACATTCCTTTTGCAAGCCGAAGTTCGCTCAATTCAATGCTGCAACTTTCCGGAGAAATCGAAGAAGCCGCAATAATTCAAAATATCCCCTGGGTAAAGCGAATGTTTGGAATCATAATTCCAATTCAAAAAAGCTCGATTCTTTCGGGATTTTTGCTTCCGTTTATGACCTGTCTGCGCGAACTGACGCTCTTTATGCTTTTGTGCGACCAGTTCAAGATTATGACAACGGCAATGGATTATTTTGACGAAATGGGACTTTACGCATTCTCAAGCGGAATGAACCTTATTCTTATTATTACAATTTTAATTTTTAACGCTTTGGTAAACAAACTTACAGGCGCAAGCATTGACAAAGGTGTAGGAGGTAACTGATATGCCGCAGATAAAACTTACAAATGTTACAAAACGCTGGGGAAAATTCTTTGGTGTTGATAAATTGAATCTTGTCATTGACGACAATTCATTCGTTACCCTCCTCGGACCTTCTGGCTGCGGAAAAACAACAACTTTAAGAATGATTGCCGGCCTCGAAACTCCAACCAGCGGAAAAATCGAAATTGGCGACACTGTTGTCTTTGACAGCGAAAAAGGAATAAATATTCCTGCAAACAAGCGAAAAGTAGGATTTTTGTTCCAAAATTACGCGCTCTGGCCAAATATGACGGTTTACAAAAATATTGCCTTCGGTTTGAGCAATATTTCCGAAGAACTGCCAGTTTATGACTTTGAAGCAAAAACTTCTGACCAGATTACACAGATTTTGCGCGGTTCTGTCGAACTTGTTGAACTGATAAACGGCTGCAAGGGCAAAGACGGAAAAATTGATGAAGAAAAAGTTCTTTTAAAAATCATTGATACGTTTACGGTTTCGATGTTTACTGCAAAAAAAATATTTGCAATGAAACTCCAGAACGAAGAATTCCCGTCAGAAAAAGCAAATTCTCTCTGCAAAGAATACGAAGCAAAAATCAAAACTATTGAAGAAAATTACAAACAAAAAGGAATTTCCTTAAATGACGATTTTGCTCTGGTTCAAAACGGAAAAATACTCACAAAAACGCGCAAACTCACTTCTGAAGAAATTGACCTTGCAGTGCGCCGTGTAAGCCGCGTTGTAAAAATCGGAATGTTTATGGACCGCTATCCGGCAGAACTTTCGGGCGGACAGCAACAGCGCGTAGCAATCGCAAGAACACTTGCTCCAGAACCAAGCGTACTTTTTATGGACGAACCGCTTTCAAACCTCGATGCAAAGCTCCGGCTAGAAATGCGATACGAACTTCAGCGGCTGCATATTGAAACAGGAAGCACCTTTGTCTATGTAACCCACGACCAGCTCGAAGCTATGACGCTTGCAACAAAAATCTGTCTTATAAACAACGGTGTTTTGCAGCAGTACGATGCTCCTCTCGACGTTTACAACCACCCGAACAATCTTTTTGTTGCCGATTTTGTAGGAAATCCTTCTATTAATTTTATCGACGCAAAAGGTGAACAGACAGACGGCAAACTTGAACTTACGCTCTTTGGCGACAAAAAATTGATTTTTAAGCCGGAAACAAAAAACGGCGAGGAATTCAATTTGGAAAAATGGTACAAAACCAGAGATGCCGACGAAGTTGAAACAGCAAAAAAACTCGAAGACGAGTCAAAACAAAAAGGTTATGTTGAAAAACAGAACAAGGACGAAGTTTTTAAGTATCACATTGCAAAAGTGAACGAAGAAGAAGGCTTTGCCGCAAAAAAAGATTCGCCGGCTCAAAACGGCGACTTTGTTCTTGCAGTCCGTCCAGAATTCATAAAACTGACCGAAAATGGGAAATTTGACGGCGAAATTCGTGGAGCGTTGCCAACAGGAATGGAATCGACAATAAAAATCAGCATTGGCGAGTTTTTGTTGACAAGTGTTGTTTTTGGCGGTGTAACGTTCAAAATTGGAAGCAGTCAAAAATTCGATTTTACCGGCAACGACTTAATGCTTTTTGACAGAAAGAGCGGAAAACTCATTACGCACGGAAAAATTGAATAATTTTGTCCTAATTAGCCCTAATGTCGAGTTCTGATAAGAACAGTACTTTAAGTGTCATTGCCGTGCTCGACACCGCGATGTTTGCATAGCAAACTCGGTTAGCAATCTTGCAAAAAAAAGTGCAATAGATTATCGGGTCAAGCCCGATAATGACATTAAATCATAAAACTCGAATTTCAGGCTAATTAAAAAAAATGGCGGTTTTTCTGTAAAAAGACAAGCCGCTGTTTTTTTAAAGCAAATCCTAGCCCGTGCCGAAACAGCGCGAAGCGTCCGCCGCGGCGGATGAAGCGAAAGCGGAACTGCGGAGCGGACGGTTAGAGCGAAAAATATGCTCCAGAATTTCATTTTTCTTTTATTAGTTATAAAATATTTTTATGGTAACATCTTCTCTTAAACGTTTTGTGCATCCGGATTTATTGCATGGAAGTATTTTTAAGGCAATTGTGCTTTTTACGCTGCCTCTTTTTGTTTCGTATATTTTTCAGCAGCTTTATAATGCGGCGGACACGGTTATTATCGGGCGGCTTTTGGACGACAGCGCGCTTGTCAGCATTGGAGCATGCACGGCCCTCTACGAACTTTTGGTCGGTTTTGGAATTGGCTTTGGAAACGGTCTGAGCATTGTCGCGGCAAAAGCTTTTGGGGCAGGGGAAAGTGAAAAATTAAAAAAAATTACGGCGGCTTCGATTGTAATTACAATTTTTGTTGCCGTTTTTATTATGGTTTTGACGGCTTTTGGTCTAAAACCAATTATGGTTCTGCTAAAAACGCCGGCCGACCGTCTGAACGAGGCATATTCTTATATTTCGGTGATTACGCAGTTTTGCGGAGTTCTGTTTGCATACAATCTTTTTGCAGGAATGTTGCGCGCAATCGGAAATTCTTTTGTTCCGCTCTTGTTTTTGATTTTTTCTTCGGTTTTGAATGTAATTCTGGATTTTGCGTTTATAAAGGCGACAGGCTCAATCCGAGGAGCTGCAATTGCGACGGTGATTGCGCAGTTTGTGTCGGGATTGCTCTGTCTTATCTACATTTTCTGCGCGGCAAAAATTCTTGTTCCGTCTTTTAAGCATTTTTCGTTCGACAGTTCGCTTTACAAGGACCTGATAGGGCAGGGACTTTCCATGGCATTTATGGGAGCAATCGTCCATTCGGGAACTGTAATCCTTCAAAGCGCCATTAACTCGCTCGACCAGATGATAATTGCCGGCCACCTTTGCGCCAGAAAAATTTTTACTCTCACAAACATTCCAATCATTACGCTTGGACTTGCCGCTTCGACCTTTGTTTCGCAGAATTGCGGAGCCGGACAAATTGAGAGAATCCGAAAAGGCGTAAGAATTTCGATTTTTATAACAATAGTCTGGACATTTTTGCTTTTTTTGCCGGCGTGGTTTTTAATAGAAGATTTAATCAAATTTATTACAAATTCAGCAAACCCAATTCTCCTTGATTACGCAAAAAAATACATTCTGTTTACTCTGCCTTTTTACCTTGTTTTGGGCGGACTTATCGTAATCCGGAATGCATTGCAAGGTTTTGGACAAAAAATTCTGCCTTTAATTTCAAGCATAATTGAACTTGCAGGCAAAATTACATTCACCTGCCTTATAATTCCAAAGCTCGGAAAATGGGGAGTTATTCTGTGCGAACCGCTGATTTGGTGTGTAATGCTCGTGCAGCTTTTGACAGTTTATGTGCGGCTTATCAGAGGCAATTCGTGCACGCCGTCGCCAGAGCCACAGGCAAAAAATCCTGCCGAATAACCAATTTTTTGAATATAAGCCTTTTGGACATTTTCGATAAAAGAATCGATTTTTTGTTTTTGAACCAAGGCAATTGCGCAGCCGCCAAAACCAGCTCCAGTCATTCTTGCGCCCAGACAGCCGTCCTGGTTCCAGGCGGTTTCTGCAAGAGTGTCGAGTTCAATTCCAGTAACTTCGTATTTTGAGCGGAGCGACTCGTGGCTTTCGTTCAAAAGCTGGCCGAGAGCCTTTAAATCTCCGTTTTTTAAGGCGGCGGCCGCCTTTAAGACACGCTGATTTTCAAAAACACAATGCTCCGCCCTTTTTTGCAAAACTTCGTCTTTTATGAGCGATTTATTTTTTTTCCAGTCTTCTGCCGAAAGTTCGCAAAGCGCATTGATTTTAATTCCGGCAGATTGCAAAATTTTTAAGCCCTGTTCACATTCTGCACGGCGTTCGTTGTATTTTGAATCCGAAAGTTTCCGCACCTTGTTCGTATTCATTACGATAAAACAGCAGCCGCCGAGCTCAAGCGGAACATATTCATATTCGAGGGTTGCGCAATCCAGAATTTCAGCAAAATTCTTTTTTCCGGTTGCAATAATGAACTGATCCATAATACCGCACTTTGTGTTCATAAAACGGTGCTCGCTCATCTGCCCGATTTTTGCAATTTCTGTCCTGCTCACGTCAAAACCAAAAGTTTCGCAAACTGCAAAGGCAAAACCACATTCCAAAGCCGAAGAAGAAGAAATTCCGCCGCCAGCAGGAATATTCGATGCCATTAAAATTTCAAAACCGCAGTCAAAAACAAAGTCTTTTTCTTTTAACTGAGTCAAAATTCCATTCAAATAATTCGCATAATCGTTCTCTTTTGAATAAGCAAAATTTTCATTTATATCAAACTCAAAACTGAGCGGAAATTTTACGTCTTTATAAAAAATTTTCGAATCGCTTCGTTTTCTGATTGCCGCGTACAAATAACGGTTAATACATGCAGGAAAAACCTTGCCGCCGTTGTAGTCGATATGCTCGCCAATAATGTTTATTCTAGCCGGAGAAGCAAAAATCCGCACAGAGCCCTTCTCGCCGCCGTAAATTTCCATAAAATCATTCAAAAGTTCTTCCGGTGAATATTCTTTTTTTGTAAGTGAATTTTCCATTTTGTCCTCCAGACCAAAAATTCAATATCCGGGTGGCTTTTTGTTCCGCTAAGCTGCACAAAAACCGGGCTTTTCGGGGTTCCGGCTTTCGCCTTCATTCCTCCGCAAAGCTCCGGAACGGCTCCGCCGCCCCTGCAATCCCTGCCACAAAACAGCAGGCCGTGCGCTTTTAACATTTTTCTGTCAAAAATTCATAAATTGTCTTTTGATAGTATTCTTCGCCAGAGCGCAAAATGCAATCTGGAAAATTTTTATGGTTCATGCAGTCCGGAAAACGCTGGGCTTCAAAGCAAAGTCCGTCAAAAGGCTTTTGCAAAACTCCGTTTTTTCCCGTAAAGTTTTCAAGATAATTTCCGGTATAAAACTGAATTCCGCGCTGGTTTGTATAAATGTTCATTTTTATGCCAGATTTTTCAGATTTGCACCAGCCGGCTTTTTCCACATTTTTTTCGTCCGCTTTTGTAACAAAACAGTGGTCATAACCGCGCATTCCCGTGATTTTTTGCAATTTTTCTAAATCTTTTCCTACGAGTTTTGGCTCCAAAAAGTTGAACACAGAATTTTCCTTTTTTTGAACATCCAAAAATTCTCCCGTAGGAATCATTTCGTCAACTTTTAAAATCTGCTGGCAATCCAGACAGACAGTGTGATTTAAGATATTTTCTCCTTTGCAGCCGTTCAAATTAAAATATGCATGGTTTGTTAAATTTATTGGAGTCGGCTTGTCTGTTTTTGCAAAATATTCGAGAACAAGCTGATTTTTTGAATTTAATGAATAAATAACTTTTAACTCGAGATTTCCAGGAAACTTCTGCTCGCCGTCGCGGCTCAATCTTGTAAAAACAATTCCGGCGCTGCCGTCCGTCAAAAAGGGTTCGGCCTGCCAGATTTGCTTTTCGTAACGAAAAAATCCGCCGTGCAGACAGTTTTTGCCGTTATTTACGTCCAAAACATAATTTTTTCCATCAAGAAAAAATTTTCCGCCGGCAATTCTGTTTGCAAACCGGCCGACAATTGCATTGTGCGCCTGAGTTCCATTTTTCCACCCAGAAAAAGTATCAAAACCTAAAAGAACATCGGTTTGCGCGCCGTTTTTATCTGGAACAAAAAGATTTGTAATCGTGCAGCCAAAATTCATTGCAGAAAAACTAATCTGTCCGTTAGAAACAGTCCAGCCGTCAACATTTTCTTCTATATTAAAATGCAAAATGTCCATAATTTATATTCAAGCCGAAAACACGGTTTGTCAAGAAAGATAAAAAAATCCGCCTGCTAAAACTAAAAAACTTTTATGAACCGCAAATTTTAGCCCGTGCCGGAACAGCGCGAAGCGTCCGCCTTGGCGGATGAAGCGAAAGCGGAACTGTGGAGCGGACGGTTTGAAAAAGAAATTCGCTCCAAAACAAAAAATCTGGCTAAATTCTAATTTTTAAACATAATTCTGCACAAATGCCGGTCGAGCGTTTTCCAGGAAACTCCAAGTTCCCGTGCAAGAGAAGTTTTTGTGCGTCCCTGGAGAATTTCTTTTTTTATGTAATCGCTGCTTTGAGAAAGCTTGTAAATCGTTGATTTTTGGCCTTTTTTGCGGCCAATGTGCTTGCCTTCCCGTCGAACCCGGTTTAGCCCGACTTTTGTGCGCTCAGAAATAAGCTGCCGTTCAATTTCCGCCGAAAGTCCGAACGCAAATGCCAAAACTTTTGACTGAATGTCGTTTCCGAGCCTGTAACCGTCTTTAATTGTCCAGACTTTTACACCGTTTTCTAAAAAATGCTGCAAAACGTTCATAATCATAATGAGAGAGCGGCCAAAACGCGAAATTTCCGTGCAGATTATAAGGTCGCCCGAATGAGCCGAGCTCATAAGAATTTTGCCAAGTTTGCGGTTTTCTGGCCGCTTAGTTCCGCTGATTTTTTCTTCAATCCAAGAATCAATTTTTAGACCGTTAAGCTGGCAGAATTTTTCAATTTCCATCTGCTGATTTTCCAAATTCTGGTGGCTGGTCGAAACCCGAATGTAACCGTAAGTCATTTAATATCTCCAAAAAGTAAAATTTAAAGAATATAGTAGCACACCGCAATGTTTGAATAACAAACCCGTTTAGCAATTTACTGGAAATTTTCAACGGATTATCGGGTCAAGCCCGATAATGACAAATCTGTCATTCCCGGCATTCCTT
>NZ_DBJD01000012.1:38996-45184 GCF_002297065.1 Treponema sp. UBA785
CCAGCATTCCTTTTTCTGTCATCCCCAGCTTTTCGTTTTCTGTCATTCCCGGCATTCCTTTTTCTGTCATTCCCAGGTTTTCGTTTTCTGTCATCCCCAGCATTCCTTTTTCTGCCATTCCCAGCTTTTCGCTTTCTGTCATCCCCAGCATTCCTTTTTCTGCCATCCCCAGCATTCCTTTTTCTGTCATTCCCAGCATTCCTTTTTCTGTCATTCCCAGCTTTTCGTTTTCTGTCATTCCCGCACTTGATGCGGGAATCTCTTCACATGGGATTATCGTGTCCGATAATGACATTAACTTGCAAAACTCGAAATTGAACCTATAAAAATATAGCCGCAAAAAAGTCAAGCCCCCAAAAAACGCAAAAAAAACACCAAAACCCTATTAAAAAAAACCGTTGGTTTAAATTCCATAGAAAAATAGGAGGATTTTTTAAATGAAAAAAATCGTTTCAATGTTGGCTATTGCAGCATTGACTCTTGGTGCAGTTTCTGCGGCTGATTTTTCTGTTGAATATGTAACAAAAGGAAGTATTTACACAGAAACATCTACAACACCTGCCGGATCTACAAAGAGTACAGTTAATAGCAAAGCATTTCTTGATCAGGATGGCTATGATGGCGATTCTGCATCAGATTTAGTTATGTCTGCATCTGGAGACGCTGGTGGAGTTTTACTCGACATTGATGTTGATGCTCGCGATAAGACAATTAAATTCGATCAGGTATATGGCTGGATGAACTTTGGTCCAATTCAGCTTACAACAGGCAAATGGTCAGGACGCTACGTTAACCGCGTTAGAGAAGATGCTGGTAGCTGGGCAAATGATGATTTTGAGCAATTTAAGCCAGGTATTGTAACTGGAGATGATGGAGAAGGCGCTAAGGATGTTAATGCTTATGACGTAGACAATCTTACTGCAGTAAAAGGAAAAAACCAGATTGCTACAGCTCTTGCATATACAAGCCGCCCGAACGATTCAACATATTTTATGGCTAAAGGTTTAATCGTAACAAATAACTGGGGCAGCGCAGGCCAGTTTGATTCTGACAAAAATTATAGCGATGGAAATCGTGACTTTATTTTTGAATCTGGCTTTGCTGGAGAAGTTGCTTTCCGCCAGGAAGGTTTAATCGACATAAACGTTCTTGCAAAATCAATGGTTCGTAACGAGCTTGTTGTTGCTGCTTTTGTTCGTCCGCTTATGCTCAACCCTGTTAATCTTATGGTTGGTGTAACTTATGCCGGCGACCTTAAAGACAATGGCGATGCTGTTGACACAAATGCTTACGCTTATGGCATCGACCTCCGTGCACGCATTCCTCTTTCAGATGCTCTCGCTCTTACAACTATGAACAATGTTTCTAATGTTGTTGACCAGAAGGTAAAGAACGGAAAAGACAATTCTACAATGTCTATGTGGAACATGGTTTCAGTAGCATACAAAGTTTCTGAAGCTTTGACTGTTCAGGTAACAGGAGAAAGCTACATGAGCCAGTTTATGAAAATCGAAGACGACGATGCAGTTGGACGTGATAAGCTCGGCGGCGCCGATCTTTCTGTTTTAGCGGGTGTTGTTTACAAATTTAACCCGAATGCATCTTTCTCTGCCGGTGTTAAATACGAAAGAACTGGTGTATTTGCTTCAAGCGATTGGACAGATGCACACGAAACAGAAGCTAAATTCTCAATTCCATTCGTATTTGACGTAGCTTTGTAGGATTAGGAGGAAAGTAGATTATGAAAAAGATTATTTCAACTGCAGCAGCGGTACTTGCCTTCTCTATGGCTTTTGCAGACGTAAGTGTTGAATTTACACAGGCTGGATACTTGAGCAGCGACCGTGGCGGAAACAGCGTAAAACTCGATGTAAACGGTTATGACGACGATAAAAAAGTAACAGGCTGTGTTGTTACAGAAATCTCTAACGAATTTGCAGGCGTTGTATTCGATCTGGATCCATACATTAAAGATGTAGGCCGTGATTATGTAGACAACGCAAGCAACGGTATGTTCGACCAATATTATGGCTGGGTAAATTTTATGGGCGGAAAAGCTAAGCTCCAGTCAGGCGTTTGGACAAGCCGTTCTGTAAACCGTATGAAAAAAGATGCCGGTTCTTGGGAAAATCCAGAATATGAAAAATGTAAACCAGGTGTAATCAACGGAAGCATTGCAAAAGATGTAACAAACCTTACAGAAGGCAATCTTTCTACTCAGATTACATATAGTCTTGATAACGGCTATGCAAAAGCTGCGATTGTTTCAAGCGAGTATTATGGCTCATCAACATCAAGCCTTATGTCTGGATTCGCTCTTGAAGGTGGATTTAATATAAACGAAGACACAAACGTAAAAGTTTACTTCAAAAACCTTAAAGACCAGGAGATCGCATTTGCTGTATTTGGCGAATCAACAGGCCTTAAAGAGGGTCTTGACTTGGTTGCTGGATTTACAGCTGGCAATGCAAAAACAGAAAGCGGTTTTGAGTATGCGCTCGATGTACGTGCTCGTTATGAATTGAATGACAAAATTGCGTTTACAACAATGAACAATATTTCATCTGCAAATGAAGATTATGCACTTTGGGATATGTTGAGCGTTGCTTACAAATTGTCAGACAAAACAAAATTGACTGTAACAGGCGAATGGTATTATGCAGATTTGTCAGACGAAAAAGCCGGTGCTTTAAGTATAATTCCAGGAATTACATACAGCCCATGCGACGGTGCTGATATTACAACAGGTCTTATTCTTGAAACAACAGGTTGGAAAAAACCTTCTACATCAAGCATATCTATTCCAGTCGTTCTCCACGTTGCTCTCTAATGTGTAGCGTAAAGGAAATATGGAGGAATAAAGAAATGAAAAAAATAATTAGTGTTATTGCTCTTGCTTCGCTCGCATTCGGAGCTTTTGCAGACGCGGAATTTGCGCTCAACTACAGAACGCAGATGACAGGATTTTCTCGCATTTTGAGCGGCGATTATTCTGGTACAAAAAATGAAAAAATCGATTATAAAGCAAATAAGCACAAGTCTTATCTTTTTGCGCAGAAATCTTACGGCGGCGCGTCTGACACTATCTCTGCTACAGTAGCAGGTGATATGTGTGGCGCAACAATCCGTATTGACCCATTCCCTGCTTCAACAAAAGAAGGCAAACAGCTTCAGATTAACCAGTACAGCGGATATGTAAATATCGGAAAATTTACATTGAATGCCGGCGCATGGAAAGACGGACAGTATGTAGGCGACTGGCAGCTTAAAGGCGATGCAGACGCATGCAACCTTGGAGGCGAAACATTTGCCGCATACAAGCTCGGAAACATGTTTGCCAGCTCAAATTCTTTAGGAATCGACGACATTGCGAACATTGCAGGCGGCGACAAGTCTACAACTGCTTACGTAAAATGGGGCGGCGCTGTAGGTCCTAAAAAGACTTTTGTAGAGCTCTATGCTTCTGCAATCGGCATTGGCGGAAAAACCTGGGATGATGAAAAAACTGTTTACAGCGGCTTTGGATTTAAGGCAGATGTTACAACAAAGGCTTTGAGAACTCAGTTTATTGCAAAGCTTCCAAGCATCGACAAACGTGCATTCGGTCTTTACTTTATGCCACAGGGAACAGGCGCTTTAAAAACTGTATTTGGCGGCACACTCGGATTTGAAGGAGCAAACGTAACAGAAGCTAATGCTGACCTCCGCATGCGCTATGCTGGAAAAGGCTACTCTGTAACATTCTTCAACAACTTAAGCCACATCACAAACAACAATAGTGTTTCAAAAAATTACGTAAACAAAGTTGTAGGCGCATGGGCAGAAGACGGAGACAACGGTATCGGATGTATTGGTGTAAAGGAAATTCGTGGTGCAGCAGGAAATAGCCAGAAATACAACACTGTAATGTGGAATATGATTGCATTGCGCTACAAGATTTCCAACAAGATATTCTTTACAGCAGAAGCTGGAGACATGGTTTACTTCAACAACATGCTCAACGACGATGCGGCATGGGAAGGAATCGACGCATTTGTTTGCCCAGGACTTCAGTTCTTTGCTGGCGGAAAAACATCTGTATCTATGGGCGTTCGCTACGGCGTAAGCGGTCTTGGAGCACAGGTAATGAATGGAAATGATCGTGTTTCTAAATACAGCAGCGACAATAACAACTACGAAATTGCAACATCAATTCTCGTTCCAGTTGTTATGCGTATCCGCTTCTAATTTAGTCAATTTTTGTTGATTAAATTGAATAAAACGGCTGACTAATAAGTTTAATCCGTGTAAATATTAAACCTGCAAAATGAATATTTTTAGTCTTTTGCAGGTTTGATTACCGCCGGTTTTACTTTTTGGTTAGCCTTTTTTTTGTAAAAAAACAGGTAAAAAAATGTTAAAAAAAAATCGTTTTTTTTGTCTTTTGATTTTGTTGTTAGGTTTTATAACAGGCTGCAGTTCAACAAAAAAAGTAACAAAAAACACATCTCCAATGGCAATTTTTAGCATGTCGTCTAATTTTTCTGTAAAGTGGCATGATGATGGCTTTAATAAAGATGAAAATATAAAAAAAGGCGGCTTGCTTTCTGAGCAAATAAATAAACTGATTGATAAAAAAAATCCAGAAAATTTTACTGCTGAAGAACGTCTATTAAAGGCAGATGAGATTTTTAGAGAAAAAATGCAAGAAATTGCAAATATTCAAATAATTAACAGGGAAGATTTTCTTTCTTCAGAAGCTTATTCGGAACAGACTGCAAATATTTTTACTTATATAGATTCCAGGGCATTTTTGAGCGGATACCAAAAAATTCAAAGCATAGGCCGAAAAAAAGCTCGTATCATAATGCAAGAACTTGGCCTAAAAGGAATGTTCCGTTTTGATTTTAATTTTGAAAAAAAACTTGTTCAAGGGAACAAATGGAATGGCAAAGTTTCTGCCTTGGCAGAAATGAAAGTTTTTATAATCGGAGCAGACGGAAAGGTATCAAGGCCGATAAGTTATGCTTCTCTTTCGCCAGAAGAAATTGAAATTTCTGGAAAAAACTATGACCAGCAGGCTTTGGTCGATTTATTTCCAGCGTTGATAGAAAATTTGATTTCAAAATTTATTATGGATTATTTTTTGGAATAAAAGAGTTTTAAATTAGCAGTTTTGACTAAAAAACTTAGCCCGTGCCGAAGCAGCGCTGAAAGCGTTGGAGCTAAGATTTAATGTTTTTGCAATATTTTATGATTTTTTTTGAGTAGTTTGAAATATAAAAAAGAGTTTGCATTGTCTCCAATGAAGGCGAAAGCCGGAACTGCGTAGTGGACGGATATGACTGTGCATTGCGCTCCATAAAAAAATTAAAAAACCAGGAGTTAAAGATGAAAAAATTAAACATTGTTTTTTTGGCGATATTTACAACTATTTTTCTTTCCAGTTGTATTTCAAATAATTTTGCAATCAGCGCAAATGAACCAGTTGCCATACTTTCTGTTCGTGGAACTTTAAATGTTCCGTGGCTAGAAGAACGCGATGACGATTATAAAGATTTGGACGGAATGATTACAAATTCAATAAATAAAATCTTTGGCAAAAACAATCCAGAAATTCAGACTGCTCAAGACCGAATAAATTATGCAGATGAACAATTTGCATATCTTTTAGAAACAAACATGGGAATTACAGTTGTTCCTAAGGATAAAATAATCAATTCAAAGCAGTATAAAGCAATTGCACCGTCAATTTTTACATTTTCGGATACAAAAGTTTATGCCGATAATTACAAAAAAATTGATGAATTGGGCTCTCAAAAAACAAAGCTTTTGTTGCGGGAACTGAACGCAAAAAGCACAATTTTTGTAACATTTACTTTTAATAAAAAGGTTGCCGAAGGCTCTAAACTAAAAGGCCAAATTACAGCGTCTGTAACAATGGATGTCGATGTTTACGATTGTAAAGGACATCAAAAAATTATGGATACTTTTACCGCTGATTCTAGCCAGCTTATCGAAATTTCAAAAACAAATTATGACAAAGACGCGCTTGTCGAACTTTTTCCAGAAATTATTGATCTTGTAATAAACCAGTTTATCGTAAAATATATGTAACTTTTTGAAGAGGGCTGTCCTAAAAATATAATTTTTCTGCCATTCCCTTACTTGCACATCCTGTCATTCATGTGCCTTGGGGACGCCTTCGG
>NZ_DBJD01000059.1:0-8728 GCF_002297065.1 Treponema sp. UBA785
TCTCAGTCTGATGACACAAACGGCGCAAATGTTTAAATTAGAAGTGGAATTACAATTTTTTTGAAAACGGAGGAATTCATGTTAAAAAAATTGACTATGGCATTGCTTACTGCAGGAGCATTCTTTGCTGCAAACGCCGCTCCTAAAGTAACAATTTCCGGAAAAGGAGCAAATGCTTCTTTCGACACAATTCAGGCGGCAATTGATTCTGTAAAAGACGACGGTGAATACACAATCAGCCTGCCAAAAGGAACTTACAACGAAGTTCTTTATTACAACGGACCGGCAACAATCAAACTGTCCGGCCAGACAACGGAAAAATACGGAAAGGACGTAATCATTGCCGAATCAAATGACGGCGACATCTGTCTTAACAAACGCGCAGACAGCGCGCAAAAAAAACGCTGCATTATTGAATTTGAAGGAACTGGAAACCTTATTCTCGAAAATCTTACCGTTCAGAACACTTTTGAACGCGGCTCTGTAAAAGGCTCAAACACACAGGCGGAAACCCTCGGCTACGACGGAAGCGGATTTGTCGCAGCTTATAACTGCTCGTTCCTTTCTCATCAGGACACATTGCGCACGACCGGAAAAACCTGGTTCTACAACTGCTATGTCGAAGGCGACACCGACTTTATCTGGATGGAAACAACAGGAAAAGTCGCCCTTTTTGAAGAATGTGAAATCAACGCAATTTACGACGAAAAGCACACAACAAAAATTGCCTATGTTGGAGCGCCTCGCATGGAAATTGGGCCTGCAGCAGGCAAAGGCCTTGTAATTTACAATTCAAAGCTCATAACAGACTCTCGCCAAAAAACATATTTAGGACGCACACCGTGGAGAGCAGGCTATTACAACCAGATTGCCTACATCAACACAAAGGCGGACGGAATCGAAAAAGAAATCTGGCTTGACCAGCCTTTGACCGCTCCAGGAGTTCCGCAGAATATAATCGGCTGGAAGATGGACAGCAAAACTGCAAAAAACCTTAAGCTCAATACAAAAAATCGCGCCGATATTATTCCAGAGGCAGATGTTAAAAACGAATTTAACGGACGCAATGCAATCGTAAACCGCTATTTTGATATTTTGAGCAACAAATACAGAAAAGACAGCGACACAGAATGGAATCTCAATTCGCTTGCCGCAAAATCTGGCTGGAAAGTTTCAAAAGACAAGTCTTCCGCGCTTGCAAAAGGCGAACAGGACAAAAAAACAGTTTACACATTTGACGGCACAACAGACAATTCCGCTCTAAAACTCAACGGATTTGCAAAAGAAGAAGGCAAATCTCATGCTGAAGGAAATGCCGGAGATTCAATTACAATTCCACTTTCTACAAAGGCAATTGTAAAAGTTACAGGCTACTACCTTGGAACAGGAACAGTCAAAGCCGGAAAACAGGGGCCTGTTTCTTACTACTTTAGCAACGGCACAACCGATTCAACTCTTTCAAAATCCTACGTTGTTTACGAAAATAACAGCGAGCTTTCAATAACGGCAGACACAAAAACCTACATAACAAAAATCGAAATACTGCCAGACGAAAGTTTGACATTCCGCCCGGTAACAGCAATCAAGGTAAATACCTACAAAAACCGCAAACAGCTGCAGGGCAAAAAAACAATGCAGATGAGCGCAGTTCTAACACCGCAGAATCCGACAAACGACGAATACACCTGGTCAGTTTCTGACCCCGACGCAGCCGAAATCGATCCAAACGGCTACCTGACAGCAAAATCTGTAAAAGAAGACTGCGTAATCAAAGTAATTGCAACTTCAAAAGACCAGAACGGCGTAAAAGGCGAAGCAGACCTTAAAATCTTAAAACCGGAAGAAGGCGCATTCTCGGCAATCTGGCTCAACAGCGAAGCTGCATCAACAACACTCGAAGGAAAAAGCGACGACACTTCAGTTGCAAGCGTTTCAAAAGCAATTCCTTCAAAAGGAAACTGGGCTTACAATTCAGGCAAAATCACATCTGACATTGCAAAAGGCGCGCTCAGTTTTAGCGGTTACAGCGAACCTATTACAGGACGCGACAAAGTTTACATCGACTTCCCGATTACAGCAAACAGAAAAATTGAAATAACAAATATCGAAGTTTCTTACGGAAACCACGGAACAAGCAACATGGCCTGCCAGATAATGTGGCTCAAAAACGGAAACAAAGGCAACATAGCCGACGACACCGACCGTCAGGTACGCAACACAAAGAAAAGCTACCGCGCTTACCCGACAGTAATAGCCGAAAAAGGCGAAACCGTAACAATCCGCGTAATTCTTTACGGACTCAACGGCACAGGCGACATTCCAATTCCGACAGGAAAATCGCCGACAATCGGAACCGTAATCATAAACGGCCGGGCTGCAAAGTAATTCGCAAAAAAAGAGGAGCGCATCTCCGCACTCCTCCAGCCTTTCGCCCTTCCGCACAGCTCCATCTCAGGCAAAAAGCCTGAGACTACGGGGCTACAGCCTGGGCTAAGAATTCTGTTCAAACCAAACAAAAAACAGTCTTTTTGTAAACTATTCCAAGTTATTCAAAAGATAAGTCGCAAGAAGCCTTTTCCAGTTAAAATTTTCCAAATCAGAAATACTTGCATAACGATTTTGTGTTGATTTTTGCAGCTGCAGAGGAATATTTTGGTCTTTGCTTAATGCCTCACGGTTTTTAAGATAAATCGCTTTCCAAAAAAGTTTCATATTCGAATACGAATAAGAAGTTTCAGACGTAGAAGTTAAGTCGTCAACAGAACCAAAGCTCTTAAAAAGATACTGAGTGCTAGTAAGCGTCGTAAGAAGAGAATTTGTTTCGCCGGAACCAAGAGTTACAAGAACAGAAATAGAGTCCTCAGGAATCGATTCAATATCAGAACGCAATCCTGTCGAAGAATCATTCGGCTTAACTTCTTTAGAAGCATAATAAAAGCTGACATTCAAAACTGTGCTGGAGGAGCCGTTTTCAGAAGCATAAGTTACAGGCATGGTGCACCAAGTATCAGAAGGCCCTGTCAAATCGTCCAAAGCCTTTGAATCTTCTTCCGAGCAACCTTCAAAAAACAATCCGCAAAGCAAAACAGCCGCAAAGCCAAAAATTTTATTCATTTTTTTCATAGTATCTCCAAAAATAAAATTGATTTAACAGTTTACCCCCCCCACCCCGCACTTTGTCAAGCAAAAAGGCTGTGCCGCAATTTTTTCTGGCCGCCGGCAATTTTACCGGCGACCAGAGACGGCAGAAAAGAAATAACAAAACAAACTTTTAAGCCTGCTAGTATTTATTTAACAGATGGTTTAATATTTTTATAAACTTCAATTTTGGAGGCACCGGCTGTTTCCCACTTCGTTGCGAAGCAACTTAAAAAGTCAACCTAAAAACTGAAGTTTTTAACCTTGCTTTTTATTGGAGTTTTTATGAAAAAGAAATTTGCTATTTTGCTTTTTTCATGTTTATTGGCATTGCTATTTACGGGCTGCGATGAAGTTCTTTCAGTAGTAACATGCAATGAAGATGGTGAAAAAGTTGTAAACAATTACATTTCTATTTATGGCGACAAAGTATATGACGAAACAAGTTCCATAAAATCATGGACAGACCTGAACATATTTAATGAAGGTTTTTTCGATGTTAACGATATGGATGACCTAATAGATGACCTGCTTTTTAAAATCGAAAATAAAAAAGAGAACATTGTTGTTCTTGGCTCAAAAGATACTGCCATAGAACTAATTTTTTTTGACGGTGGCTATAACTACACGCTTTTTTCTTCAGCGGAAAGTATAAACAGCGCAATAAATAGCGGCTTTGATTTCTAACATAGCAAAAAGGAGAAAACAAGAATGGGTAGATTTTTTAAATTTTTGACAATATGTTTTGCAGTATCAACGCTTGCAGTTTCCTGCGCAAAAAAGCCTCTTACCCTTGACAATAATACTTCAATGAAAACTTTGCTCAAAGCAAATGATGAAGAAATAAAAGATCTCATCATAAAAGAGGCAAAAGAAAAAGCAAATATCTCTGAAGAAAATATAGATGTTGAATACATTTTACGCGATGAAAAAGCTCAGGTTATTGCAACAAAAATCAAAATAAACACAAAATAGAAAAATATTGACAACAAAAAGCTCGTTGAGCCTGCGCTAGGATTCGGCTCGGAGTCGATGGAATAAAAAGGCAAAAGGCATTTTTGTCTTTTATGTGGCGTAAATCATATTGAAAATAGAATCCAGTTCTCTTTGAACAGCAAGTTTTTTTTCCGTTTCGTTGTTTTCGGCAGAATTCAATGCAACGGAAACTAAATTGCAAACATTTTCAAAAGTCTTTTTGTCAGGCTCTTTGTACGGAATCTGTTTTATGTAGTTTGAAGAGTTGTTTGCGGTCGGGTTTATTAAGTGGATAATTTTATTTGCAATCTCGCTGTTCATTAGGCCTAGAAGATACAGAAATTTGCTTTCATCTTTCGGAAAAATTCCTACGATTGACTGGTCGAAAACTCTGTTTTCCATTACAAAGGCGTTTATGCGGCTTGATTTTACCATCGGAAGCCCGATGCCTTTCTTGAAATAAAACGAGGAATTCTGAAAACGAGATTTTTTATTGCTGTTGTAATACTCGACAGTCTTCTTATCCCAGCGGACAAACCATTCATCATTTTCCTTTATGTACTTTGTCTTTGAAGAGCTTTTTATGTAAGGAATATAAGCCTCATCTGAATTTTCAATTCCGCAAATAGAATCGCTGATTATGACTTTATTTGGATTTACAACTTCATAATTCTTAGAGCCTTTTACCGATTTGTCTTTTACGCGTATAAATTTTGTGTTGTCGCCGGAATAAAAGCCTGTTACAACATCAGCGACATCTCCGACAGTTTTAGAAGAATTAAAAATAAAGTTCTCTGATTTTTCTGTAAGAATAAATCTTTGCCCTGCTGAATTGAAAATATCCCCCTGATTTAGAGTGAATTTTTCTATACAATTGGGCAATTCTGCCTGTTTGCTATGAATTAAAGAAAATTCCGCAGGATTTTTGAAGCCTTTATAGACTGAAATTTCATTTTTTAGCGATGACTGTTCGTCGCTTCGTTCCAGAGTAATTATAGAGAGATTTGAGTATCCGAAACTTACGCCCGGAAAGAAATTTGACGGAAAGATAAGAATTTCTGAAATTTTTGTTTTTGACAAAAGAAAATTCCTTAATTTCTGATGAAGGTTCAAAAACATAAAAGTGTCAGGAATGATAAATGAAAGTTTTCCGCCGAATTTTAATACCGATATACAACGCAAAAGAAAAAGAGAATAAGTCTCCTTTACATATTGCCCAGGATATTTTTTCTTCAGCAAATCACGTTTTTCGTAATCTTGCCATGCTCCGTAAGGCGGATTCCCGATTATTTTTGTGTAATGTCCGCATGTTTTTTCAAACAAGTCCAAATTTTCATCAAACAATGTGTCTGTGTTTTTCAGCCATAAAGCCGCATCCTGAAAAGAATCCAGTTCAGAATCGAACAATGTGTCAGTTTCCCTGACATTCACACGGCTTTCATTTTTATATTTTTCCTTTAAGATTAAGATTGCTTTTTTATCTATATCAAGCGCGTCTATATGAATATTTTTATTTGCAGTCAATAGTTCGTCTATAAAAAGTCCGCTTCCTGCCGACGGTTCAAGCACAATATCATTGTCTTTAATATCCAGCATTGAAGCCATATAAGATGTGATTTCTTTTGAGTCTGTATAATATGAGCAAAGTCTGTCGTGCATATTTTTCACTTTACCAAGTTAAGTATTTCAGCAAATCGTTTTCTTCAAGATGTTTCTTGAACGTGCCGCTTATGTCGCATTTCCAGTCCGCATTTTTATCAAGCCATTCTCTTATATTGAATCCTGTGAAATTTTTTATGGCATTGTAACATTCATCTGCACAGTAAATATCCCAAAGTTTGGAATTTTTCAAAGTCTGCAAATAATGATTGTTTTCCTTTTCCTGCTGCCTGACAAAGATCATCTGCTTCTCATTCTGACCTAGAGATTTAAAAATGCTTGCAACAAGTAGAAGCCTGTTTGTATTTCCTTTTTCATTTGAACTGAAGCCGCTCTTGAAGTCGCAATTATAATGAATTTTGTTTTGTTCAAAATGCAAATCAAGATTCAAATTGATTCCGCCGCTGTCAACCATAGTCCAAGGAATTTCATATTTTTCTTTCAGCTCTTTTTTCGTTTTTTCATCAAGCGCCAAAGATTCTATAAAAGTTATTGCGTCTTTTTGAATTTTATCCTGAATTTCTTGAAATGCAGGAACATCAATAATTTTTAATTCATTTACTGGATAAAAGAAAGGGAGCTTGCAGAAAGGTTCCCCAAAGTTCCCCGATTCTGCGGGAAAAAGTCATATATTCATACGGCCAGATTTCATTCCGATATTCAAGCATGACAATATATGAGGAATAGGTTAATAAAAGCAGTTCATTCAGCAGTTTTTTATTTTTCCAGCTGCTGTTTTTTGCAGTTTCAAGTATTTTTGAGGATTGAAAGTCTTTTGCGGTTTTTATCCGCTTGTTCATTTCCGAAGCTTTCTTTTTTAAGTCGAATTTAGTTTTCAATAAATCCGAATAAATTTTCTCCGCTTCATTTCTGAGCAAGTCAATATATCCGCTCTTTGTTTTTGGATAATCCATGGTCAAAATGTAACATAAATATAGTATTTTTTCTATAATAGATAAAAAGGAAAAGTTTTGAGGTGTGTTACTAAAGATCATTTCAAATTTTTAGAACACACCTCAAAAATGTTTCTTCCGAAGTTTTTATTCAGCTAAAAGACTACTCTTTTTCGGAATTCTTTTTATCATTTTTGTTTCCGGCGGCCTTTCCGCCGATGAATCCAGCAAGAAGAGACTTCATATCGATTCCGAGCGACTCGCCCAAGCCCTCGCTTATCTGTGTAACGTTCTTCATTATGTCAGCCTGCAGCTTTGACGAGTCTCCGCCGTACATATAGATTTTATCAACGTTCTGGTAAGACTTTCCTGCAGCCTCCGCAATTTTCGGAAGCTGCTCAAAGTAAACTTTAAGGGCGTCAAGCTCCATCTGCTGGCGCGCCGCGTCTCCGTAAAGCTTCATCGCCTCAGCCTTTTCACGCATACCTTCCGCTTCCGCAACGAGCTTGGCCTTTATTGCCTCGGCTTCCGCCTCGCCCTGCGCCTGAATCGCCTCCGCAAGAGATTTCTTTCCTGCCGCCTCGTTTTCCATCGCAAGCTTTTCAGCCTCGGCTTTTTTCTGCTTCTGGTAGGCCTCGGCTTCCGCCTGCTTTTGAAGCTCGAACGCCTCTGCCTCGGCCTTGCGCTGCCTTGTGTAAAGCTCCGCGTCGGCTTTCTGCTCCGCCGCGAATTTGTCCGCCTCGGCAGTCTTCTTTATATCTGCGTCAAGAGCCTTCTCCTTGATTGCGACTTCCTTTTCCTGAATTTCAATCTGCTTTTCCTGCTTTGCGATGTTCGCGTCCGCCGCCTTGATTTCAAGAACCTTGCGCTGGTTTTCCGTCTCGATTCCCATTGCGGCCTCGGCCTTTGCAGCCTCAGTGTCCGCCTGGAGCTTGAGCGCGGCTTTCTTTATCGCCAAATCGTTCTGTTTCTGGGCAATCTCAAGCTCGGCCGCGACGCGCGCATCGTTTGCGTCCTTGTCGGCCTGCGCCTGCGCAATCTTGATTTCAGCCTCGGCCGCCGCCTTCGCCTTTGCCGCGTCCTTTGAAATGCTCACGGTGTTCTCGATACCAAGATTGTTGATTACGCCGTTGTCATCCTTAAAATTCTGAATATTGAAAGTAGTAAGCTCAAGCCCCAAGTCCTCAAGATTCGGCTTTACGTTCTGCGCAATCTGCTCGGCAAGAACCTTCTTGTCGCCCTGAATCAAATCCTTCAGTTTAATCTGGCTTATAATCTCGCGGATATTTCCCTCAAGAACCGGCTTTACAATGTCGGCGATGTTTCCGGTCGTGTAGCCGATGAATTTCGCCGCCGCCTTCTTCATAATCTCGTTGTCCTGGGAAATCGCGATGTTCGCAATAGCGTCAACCTTGATGTTTATGGCGTCCTGGGTCGGAATAGACTCCTTGCTTACAAAATCAACCTGAATGTTCTCAAGCGTCATGTAGTCAATCCGCTGCAAAAACGGCACAACAAAAACCGCCTTTCCTGTAACCGTCTTGTTTCCGAACGGCCCGACACGGATTCCAATTTTGTTCTTAGGAACTTTCTTGTAGGAACAGAAAAAAATCACCAGCAGAAAAACCACCGCGATAACAAAGAAAACAGAAAACTCACTCATTTTCGCCTCCAAAAAGAATATAAATTCAGTCTAAAGCATAAACACTTAATTGCAAGTCCGTTATTTCTTGCTTTTCCCTTCACACAATCTCTTCAAACCGTTCACGGAATTTTTCTTTCATCGCCTTGTCGCCTGCGTTAAAGAACGTAAGCCCCAAAAGACAATATTTCTCAGTTTCTTTTCGCACTGGCTTTGAAAATCCGTACCGGCTTGAAATTTCTTCCAAGAATTCTTCTTTCCAACTGTCTTTTTCGGCAAGATGTTTTCCTTTCGGCTCTATAAAAACCTGAAAATATGCGTTCTCGTCGTTTTTTCCGTGCAAAAGCAGTAGAAAATCCGGCTGAAATCCCTGTCCGTCCTTAAAGGCGAAAATTTTGTAAACTTCCTCGTTCCGCAAAAG
>NZ_DBJD01000057.1:0-631 GCF_002297065.1 Treponema sp. UBA785
TGCGCGGCAAGGATTATTTTGCAATCACCACGAACGTTGACCACTGCTTTCAAAAGGCCGGATTCGACAAAAAGCGGCTTTTCTACACGCAGGGCGACTACGGACTTTTTCAGTGCTGCGTTCCGTGCCACAAAAAAACTTACGACAACGAAGAGGCGGTGAGAAAAATGCTCGTTTCGCAAGGTTTCGGATTTGAGGACAGCGAAAACGGAAAAGACGGTGACCTTGTTTTTCTGAGAAATCCTTTGAAAATGGAAATCCCGCCAGAACTTGTGCCGAGCTGTCCTGTCTGTGGAAAACCGATGTCGATGAATCTTCGCTGCGACGAGACTTTTGTTGAGGACGACGGCTGGAAAATGGCGGCAAAACGCTATCAGGATTTTCTTGAAAAGCACAAAAACGCCCGAACGCTTTTTTTGGAGCTTGGAGTCGGAGGAAACACGCCCGGAATCATAAAATATCCGTTCTGGAATTTTGTCTACAAAAACAAAAACGCATTTTATGCGGCGGTCAATATGGAAAAGGAAGAAGTTCCTGCGGAAATAAAAACGCGCTCTGTTCTGATAAAAGGCGATATTTTCAGGACGATTGAGAATCTGATTTGATTAGCCTTGCATTCAACAGGAATTAT
>NZ_DBJD01000057.1:780-5410 GCF_002297065.1 Treponema sp. UBA785
CGAATTTTCTTGCACTGTTTTTAGCCATATAGTCAGACGCGGTTCACGTAAGGCAAATTAAATGTGAGTGCGATTAAAGAAAAGAGAAAAAACGAAGTTTGTAGCTGGGGTACGAAGCGGAGAATTTTATGATGACTTATTTTCTAGCCGAAAATCTAACCAAGCCAATCCAATGCCTTTTCAGTGATTTTTCTATACCAGTCCTGTTCGTTAGAGCTTGATTTTGCAATTTCTTTTGAATGCTCAAAAAAGGCTTTCACTTGGTTGGAATCTGGCGTATAGTCAGCCTTAAATGAATCTTCAACCATTTTTCTGAAAATATTCAGCGGAAGAGGAACAATAGCCGATTTTCCGCCGTAATAAGAAATATTTGTGTGGTACAGCATATAAAACTGGGCAACGCAAGCCTCATTTATCGTCGGAGCAATAAAAAGTCCGTAAGTTTCCCTGCCGCTTTCTTTCTTCAATTTGCCTAAATGGCGAGAAACAGGTTCTCCTTCCATTTCATACTGTTTTTGACCGGTTGCCGTTGTAACTTCAACAATCAAGTCAAAATCATCATAATTGCAGACAATATCCGCCATGTTTCCTTGAGCCGTTGACATAGGGTTTCCAAAATCATCAAATTTCAGGTTTGCCTTTATGTTTCCGCCGTCAAGCATTGTCATTGCGCGCCAAGTGTTCCATTCAAACATCAGAGGAACATCTGAAAGCTCGCTGTTTCGCTTTGGAATCAAATCAAATATCTGCTGTATGTCGTCATACTGCTTGTAGTCTTTTATTTCGGAAACCTGATTTCTGATTATTTCGTTTTTCTTTGCAAGAAGCGCGTCATCAAGCTTTTCTTTTAACTCAAGAATCGAAAGATTTTCATTGATTTTTTCATAAGGAAGTTCTGTTTTAAGTTTTTCAATTAACGCTGTTTTATCATCTGTTAAAAGTTTTGGAAGTTCCGGATTGCCAAGATATTCAATATATTTTTCTTCATCATCAATAAAAACAGGTTCTCTGCTTACATTTTTCAATATAAATTCAACGTCAGCCTTTTTTTCCGGCATAATTGAAAGCGACTTTCCAAGCTGAGAGATTGAAACAAGCCCTGTCGCACGCAAATATCTGACACAGGCGTCCGCATAATCACGCATATTGCTCATCTTTTTATTGAAAAATTCTTTTGCAGTTTTTGTCGTGCTTTCCCTTGTTGAAAATTCTTCAGCCTCGATTTCTTCTTTATATATTTCCTGCAGTTCGTTATAAAAATACGATTGTTTAAATTCTTTATATTTTTTCGTAGTTGTTGTGCGCTGTTTTCTGAAATCTTCTATTTTTTTAACAATTTCATCAAATTTTCTGTAGTCCGTAATCTGCAGACCGAAAATCACAAGCTCATCGAATTTCAGTGTTCCAAGCTTGTGTATAAGCCTTAATATTTCAAGATATGGCTTTACAAAAAACTTTGCCGCTTTTTCTGACGGCTCATGGTAAGGAGATGGAATTTGAAATTTTAAAAGCTGGCGCAGGAATATTTCTTCTGTGCGTTTTGCAGAGACAAGCTGTTTTCCAGCAGGAGTTAGGTTTATTGCAGGCGCAAGTGTTATAAAGCCTAGAGATTTTGGAGCTCTGTTTATCCTATCGCGTGCGCTAAAATCAGGAGAATTTTCGCCTGAACCATGAAAAAAGTTTTCATTTCGCAATAACTGCATGAATTGAACTTGCGTCTGAACATTCCATTTTTTTCCAGAGAAATTTTTTGCAAGCAAATTAATTTCCGGAATCATTTTTTCTGGTGTTCGTGGCGAAGTTGTCATAAACACAACTTTGCTGTCAATTGACTTTGCCAAGCTCTACTCCTTGTAATTTGCAACTAAAATATGTGTTGCAGCAGCCTTAAATCTATTTCTAATGTTTACCGCATAACTTTTTTCATATTCATCGATAATTAAATTTCCATACAACTCTTCTGTTAAATGAGTTCTTCCTATTACAAGAAGAGCTTTGCATGGCAAATTTTTAAAGTCCTGAGCAAGTTTTCTATGGGCATCATCATTAAAACCGTCTTTATACTGCTCATTTCCATAATCAGAAAAAACGCAGTCATAAGGTGGATCAAGAAAAATAAAATCATCAGATTTTGCCATATCAAATATATTCTTATAATCTGAATTAAAAATTTCTGCATTTTTCAAAAGTTCTGAATGTTCTTTTGTTACAAGGGAAGTATTTAAATGCTTGTAACGTCCATAAGGAACATTGAATTCGCCTTTTGAATTGTAACGAATCATTCCAGAATACGCGGTTTTGTTTATAAAATAATATAAAAGTGCATCAGAATATTTTTTTTCAGATAAGCCATTGAACATATCTCGGATTGAATAATAAAAATCTTCATTTTTATCTTCAACACGTTCATCAGGAGTTTTTGATTTTAACACTTCAAAAGCTGAGCGGTTTTCTTCGTATATTTTTTCTACATTATCAAGTTCAATTCTTAAATTTGAATAGTCTGACTGAACTCCTTTGTAAAAAGAAATCAGTTTTTCATTTATATCGTTTATAATTGCATTTTTCGGCTCAAGATAAAAATAAAGTGCGCCTCCCCCAAAAAACGGCTCTATGTATTTGCCAGAAAACTGAGGAATGTGCTTTTGAATATTCGGAATCTCTTTAGATTTTCCGCCACGATATTTTATAAGCGGTTTCATTATAAAAACACTATACACATTTTTTGACAAAACTTCCATAGTGTTTTGCATTAGGGATTTGCAAACCTGCGGTTTGCTGCGAGATTTTGCTGACGCAAAACTCGGGTATTTGACGTGTGCGCTTGCGCGCACGTCCTAACGCTAATGCGTTAGGGATTGTAGGGGCGGCGTAGCCGTTCCGAAGCGTAGCGTAGGAATGGAGCGAATAGCGTAACCCCGAAAAGCCCGGCGGAGCGAGTTTGCTCTGCAAACTCGTGAAGCAAAACGAAGTTTTGCGGCGAACGCCCATGAAAAAAATTGTCCAAAATAACGTGCGGTTTTTGGGACAAGAATCGTATATAAATCTTATAAATTGCCCTCTAACGCGATGTTAAAAAAAGTTGTATAATTTATATATGTCAGAAATTCCTTCGTTTTCTTTACAGCAGCGCGTTTCTCAGCAGCAGCGGCAGGTTCAGGCGCAAAAATTGAGCCAAAAACAGCTCATGTCCTTAAAACTTCTTGCAATGTCTTCCCTCGATTTGCGCCAGGAAATTTATACGACAGTTGCCAGAAATCCTGCTCTTGTAATTACAAAAGATGCTGCGTTTGACGGCGTAAAAGATGCGAAAGTTTATGGAATTTCTTCTGACAACCTTAAGATCGGTTCTGTAACTCAGGCTGGAAAAATTGCAAGCGACAATTTTCAGTCTGCGCTCGAATCTTCTCCAGACAATCGGGAAACTCTTTCTGAACATCTTGAGCAGCAGTTTTTGTCGGTTTTTCATTCACCTGCGCAGGAAAAAATCGGACTTGCCCTGATTCACAATTTGGACAACCGCGGATTTTTTATTTTTGACCCTTATTCGCTTTTAGACAAAAAAGATTCGGCTCAAACTCCAGAGCTTCTCGAAAAAACAATTTCTGAAATTCAGCAGCTTGATCCTGTCGGAACTTGCTGCAAAGATTTTGAGGAAAGCCTTTTTATTCAGGCAAAAGCAAATGAAAATTCTCCAAAAGCGGCGCTTTTTATTTTGGACGGACATTTTGATTTTTTAAATCCTCCGCAAATTCCAAAAATCCTAAAAAAAATCCGCAATTTTGCCCGCGAAAATCCAGATGACGCTCAAAAATTTGGCTTGACGGACTTTACCGAAACTCAAATTGAACAGGCTGTTGCTTATATCAGACAACTCAATCCTTTTCCGGCCTCAGAATTTTCGCCTTCTGACAATATCTGCATTGCGCCCGATGTTTATGTCGAAAAAAACAAGGAAACTGGTGAATATACTGTCCGCGCAAATGATGAAATTTTGCCGGTTGTTGAACTTTCCAAAGATTTTTACGAACTTTCGCTGGACAGAAGCCGGGTTACAAAATCTACCGAAGGATCTGAAAAAAAACGTTCCGAACATAGGTTTATAATGGAAAGTGTCCGCTCTGCAAATGATTTTATGGAAAGTCTTGCATTTAGAAAAAAAACGCTTTTGCTTGCCTGCCAGCAGATTGTGCGCCTTCAAAAAGATTTTTTTGAAAAAGGGCCTCGTTATTTAAAGCCGCTGCGGCAAAAAGACGTTGCGGTGATTATCAATGTTCACGAAGCGACGGTAAGCCGCATGGCAAATGAAAAATATCTGCGATGCAGCCAGGGACTTTTTAAGCTTTCATTTTTCTTTACAAATGCTGTCGGTCAAAACCTGCCGGAAGAAGACATTCCAGCTTCAAAGCAGGGCGTTATGGCGGAATTGAAAAAAATTCTTGAAGAGCACAAAGATGATAAAAAACCTTTGAGCGATCAGAAAATTGCAGATATTTTGCTTGAGCGCGGAGTAAAAATTGCACGGCGGACTGTTGCAAAATACCGCTCCCAGCTGAACATAGATTCTTCGTATTCAAGACAGTAAATTGTGTGCGCAAAACCCGGTTATTTTCGTGTGCGCTTCCGCGCA
>NZ_DBJD01000057.1:5563-26083 GCF_002297065.1 Treponema sp. UBA785
CCGGGCTTGCAGCCCGGATTGGAACCCCGGAGTTGCCGGAACGGCAATGAGCGCCTAGCGAAGGGTGGAAAGCCGGTTTTTGCGGCAACTGGACGGTTTAGCCGAAAAACTTTTCTTTTGAGAAAATTGCGCTCCAAATTCTTTTTAAGTTTTTAAAATATGCTAAAATTAAATTATGGTTGAAAGCAAAAAAATTTTTGATTTAGCGGTTATTGGCGGCGGGCCGGCGGGAATTTCTGCGGCAATTTATGCTCGCCGTGGCAACTTTGAGGTTTTGGTTTTGCACAACGGCGGTGGCTCTTTGGAAAAAGCGCACAAAATTGAAAATTATTACGGTTTTAAGGACGGAATTTCCGGGGCGGAACTTTACAATGAGGGGCTTTTGCAGGCGGAAAATTTGGGAATTGCTGTAAAAAAACTGGAAATTACGCATTTTGAGGTAAACTCAAGCGGAAACTTTGAAATTTTGGCTGGCAAACAGAAATTTGAGGCAAAATCTTTGGTTCTTGCCACGGGAAACAAAAAACTTCGTCCAAAAATCAAGGGCTTGCAGGATTTTGAAGGAAAAGGCGTCAGTTTTTGCGCTGTCTGCGACGCTTTTTTTTACAGAAAGAAAAATGTCGTAGTCATTGGAAACGGAAAATTTGCGTTGAGCGAGGCTGATGTGCTTGCAAATGTCGCTTCTTCCGTAAAAATTCTTACAAACGGTGAAAATTGCGATGAATTAAAAAAATTGAACACAAAGTATTTTGTTGATGAACGAAAAATCGAAGAAATTAAGGGCGACGAAAATTCTGGACTTGTAAACTCGCTTGTTTTTTTTGACGGAGAAATTTTAAGCGCGGACGGAATTTTTATTGCGCTGGGAGAAGCTGGCGCCGCAGACTTTGCAAAAAAAGCAGGCATTTTTTTGGACGGCGACAAAATAAAAGCTGACGAAAAAATGCAGACTAATTTTCCGGGGATTTTTGCCTGCGGAGATTGCACGGGCGGACTTTTGCAAGTAAGCAAAGCGGTTTTTGAAGGGGCATTGGCAGGTTTGAGCGCGATCGAGTTTTTGAGGAATAAACCAGGAAGTTATTCAAAAAACTGATAAAAAAGTTTTTTATGCCGCTTAAATGCAGCAAGTTGTTGAAATGCAAGGATTTAAAACAAAAAAAAGCCAACTCCCGGACTTGAACCGAGTACCTGCTCGTTACGAGGGAGCTGCTCTACCAGGTGAGCTAAGTTGGCGTACTTGGATATGTTAATAAAATTTTTTTAGAAAATCAACTATCTGTTTGTTAAGGTTTATCAACACTAACTTTTATTGCTTGATTTTATTTTTTGATTTTGGGAAAATCTTTTTTATGAATTCCCGCTCTTTCAACACTGTTGAACTTATGCTTTCCCAGCCAGTTGGGTCGCTTATTATAAAAAACGCAATTCCAACCATTATTACGATGATGGTAAGCGCGATTTACAATACGGCGGACACTTTTTTTGTAAGTCAGCTCGGAACTAGCGCTTCTGGCGCTGTCGGTGTTATTTTTTCGCTTATGACGATGATTCAGGCTGGCGGCTTTATGATTGGAATGGGTTCTGGGTCTATTACAAGCCGTGCGCTTGGCTCTGGAAACCGCCAAAAAGCGCAAACTTTTGTTTCTACGGCAATTGTCTGCGTTTTTAGCCTCGGACTTATTTTTTCGATTTTGGGAACAATTTTTAACAAGCCTCTGGTTAGACTTCTTGGCGCAACTGACACTATTTTTCCTTTTGCGCTTGATTACGCGCGTTTTATAATTTTTGGCTGCCCTTTTATGATGAGCGCCTTCGCAATGAACAATCTGTTGCGTTTTCAGGGCAAGGCCGCTTTTTCGATGATTGGAATGGTTACTGGCGGAATTTTGAATATGCTTTTAGATCCGCTTTTTATTTTTGTCTTTAAAATGGGAATTTCTGGAGCGGCGATTGCAACTTTAATAAGCCAGATTACGAGTTTTTTTATCCTGCTTTCTATGTTTTTCTTTAATCCTCAAGTTGTAAAATTCAATATAAAGTCGGTTGCAAAAAAATTTTCAGTTTATTTTGACATTGTTACGACTGGACTTCCAAGCCTTTTTCGGCAGGGCACAACTTCGGTTTCGACAATTTTTATGAATATCGGCGCGGCAAAATACGGCGCCCTTATGTCTGGTTTTGCACTGACAGCAGCTCAGACGGCAGACGCCGCGGTTGCAGGCATGTCTATCAGCAACAGGATTTGCCAGCTTTTAATGGCGGTTGCAATCGGACTTGGGCAAGGTTTTCAGCCTGTATGCGGAATAAATCTCGGCGCAAAAAAATATGACCGCGTTAAACAGGCTGTTGCTTTTTTAATAAAAGGAACTTCGCTCGCAATGGCAGTCCTTGGAACTGTCGTTTTTATCTTTGCCCCGCAAATTGCGCATTCGTTTCGTGACGATGAAGCCGTCATAAAAGTCGCTTCAATTGCTCTCAGAATGAGCTGCTGCGTTCTTGCCTTTCATTCAATTATTTTTGGTTCAACAATGCTTTTACAAACTGCCGGCGAGAAACTTTCTGCAACAGTGCTTTCGTCTCTCAGACAGGGAATTGTTTTTGTTCCAATGATTTTATGTCTGCCTTACACTGTTCAGCTTTTTGGATTTGAACCAGTTGCTGGAATTATGCTCACTCCGGCTCTGAGCGATTTGCTTTCTGCGTTCATCACTTTGCCGTTTTTAATAAAATATCTAAAAAAATTAAAGTAAGTTATAATCGAATTATGAAAAATTCATTTGAAAAAGATGCAACAAATTCTCTAAATCATAAATGGCAGGATGCGGTAAAGCGGGAAATTCCAATTTACGACCGGGGAAATTCAATTCGCTCTGTTTTTGACAGAGATTACACAAGACTTTTGCACTGCCAGGCTTTTAGCCGGTTAAAACACAAAACGCAGGTTTTTTATTCTCCGCACAACGACCACGTATGCACACGAATGGAACACGTTCTTCACGTAGCCTCAGTTTCTGACACAATCGCAAAATATCTTGGACTCAATACCGAATTGACGCAGGCGATTGCAACAGGACACGATCTGGGACACGCGCCTTTTGGCCATACCGGCGAAGAAATTTTAAACAGCCTTATGGAACAGCGTCCGGGCGCAAATGCTCCTAAAAAATTCTGGCATGAACGAAATTCTCTTTTTTTTGCAGATTATATCGAAACTCTTCCAGACCCAGACGGTTTTGAGCGTACATTGAATTTAACTTATGCTGTCCGCGACGGAATTGTCTGCCACTGTGGCGAAATTGACCAGCAGGGATTAAAACCTCGTAAAGAAAACATTCCTCTTTACGACATAAAAGTTCCAGGTTTTGTACAGCCATTCACATGGGAAGGCTGCATTGTAAAACTCAGCGACAAAATTGCATTTTTGGGAAGAGATTTGCAGGACGCACGTCGCTACCACATTCTCGACATGGGATGTTACCGTCAATTGCGCGAAATTGTAGGCAGCACTCTCGGTTTTTCAAGTTCTGGAAAAGCAATAAACACAACCGTCTTAATCAACGATATGATTGTAGACCTCTGCAAGAATTCAAGTCCGGAAAAAGGGCTTTGCTTTAGCGAGCAATATTTTAAGTTTATAAGCGAATTAAAAAAATTCAGTTTTCAAAAAATTTACAGCCATTGGCGTCTTCTTGAATTTAAAAATTATGCACAAAATGTTTTGGGAACAATTTACAGAACTTTGATGGGCACACAAAGCTTTGCAAAAAATGGAAGAATTCCATCTTCCATGCGCTATTTTAAGAATTTAAGCTCAACTTTCGAAGACTGGCTAATTCGATATTCAAATTACATTCCTCAGGACGCTCCTGACAGAAAAAAAACACTCCGCTACGAAACGCCGGTTGTTTTTGATGTAAATGAATACGAAAATTACCAAAAATGCGTAATCGAATATATTTCCGGAATGACAGACAATTTTGCAATCGCCTGCTATGATGAAATCATCAATTTTTAGAAATCTCAGTCAAAAAAGTCCGGACAATGCGAACAAAAAAAACGAAATTTTACTTTCCTTTTAAAATTTCCGGGTGATATTCAAAGTGCATATTATCAAAAATTATCCAGTTTCCGCCCCAAATAAATCCTTCATCTTCAAAAATGTCGATTATTTTTTGAGGCGGCATCCAGCGTTTTTCGAGAGGAGTGAGCATCCAGTTTTTCGGATCTTTGTCGCGCGTCCAGCTCCAAAAAATTGCTTTTCCGTAGAGCCTTTTCGGAATCAAATCGACTGCAATTCCATACGAATGAAAAGATTTTCTTCCGCCAGTACCTTCAATTACACGCCAATTGTAGGCATCTGCCGATTTTAAATTTTTTATAAATCCGTCAATTTCGGGATCTTCCTTTGCAAGGTTTAAAATCCGTGTTTCAACATTTAAGAGAGGATTTTTTATCCGTTCATGAATTTTTGTCGATTTTCCTAAAAAAGTTGAATAACTTATATGATCCTCAATTATCACCTTGGATTTTGCAGCATACAAAAAATCAAAAAAAAACATCGGCGTGCCCTGAGAAGTTTGCCTGTTTTTGCTTGAAGAAAAATTCCGTACTTCTTCGATTTCTTCAGCATTCATTTCTTTCGGATCTTTCAGTTTTGAATATTGGTAAATGAGTTTCCAATATTCATTTTTGTTTTCAAGTTCATCTTCCGGCAAAAGCCTGCCGTCCGCCCACCACAACTCTGTCTGTTTTTTTTCTTCTTTGTCCGGGAAAATCGGAGCAGAAATTTTTACAAGCCAGTCATTTTTTTCTTCATCGTAAAAACTTTCAAAAGAAACGTCAGGATAAGATTTTCTAAAAATTTCAAGCTGAACAGGCTCTTCCGGAAGCTTTTTCTCTTCTGCCAAATCGCTTATTTTTTCGGCAAAAATCGAATTCAGTTCATTTTGTTTTTTTACATTTTTTTTCTTAATTGAAAAAAAAGTCCCTGTCAAAAAAAATAAAACCGCTAAAAAAATGAAAAATTTTGCTGTAAAACTTGTATGTCTGAAATTCATCTGCCTATAAAATATTTTATACCAAAATTCTTCAGTTTTAAACAAAAAAAGCACAAAAAAAAGACCTTGCTAATGATTTTCTCAAAAGCAAGGCCTTGACTAGTCTTTTCTAGTAATCCATTCCCATTCCCGGGTTTGGAGCAGCAGCTGGAGTCGGAGGCTCTGGAATATCAGTGATTGCACATTCTGTAGTCAGCAACATTCCTGCGACAGAAGCCGCGTTCTGCAAAGCCGAGCGTGTAACCTTAGCAGGGTCGATGATTCCATCTTCCATAAGGTCAACCCATTTTCCTGTGCGTGCATTGTAGCCAACGCCTTTCTTCTCGTGCTTAGCTTTCTCAGCGACAACAGCTCCGTCAACACCTGCATTCTCAGCAATCTGGCGGATTGGCTCTTCCAAAGCGCGGCGGACAATCTTGAATCCGACTTTCTCGTCGTCAGAAAGGTCTTTCGCAGCATCGTCAGTAAGAGCAGCCGCAGCTTCAAGCAACGCAATTCCGCCGCCTGGAACAATTCCTTCTTCCAAAGCCGCGCGTGTAGCCGCCAAAGTATCCTCAACGCGGAATTTCTTCTCTTTCATCTCGGTCTCAGTGATTGCGCCGATATTGATTACAGCAACTCCGCCCGAAAGTTTTGCGAGACGCTCCTTGAGCTTCTCCTTGTCGTAGTCAGAAGTAGATTTTTCAATTTGAGCCTTGATTTCCGCAACACGGTCGGCAATCGCTTTCTTGTCGCCTGCTCCGTCAACCAAAGTTGTGTTGTCCTTGTCGATTTTTACAGATTTAACCTGTCCAAGCTGGCTAAGGTCCGTCTGGTCAAGCTTAAGTCCAAGCTCTTCAGAGATTACAGTTCCGCCAGTCAAAATAGCGATGTCCTGAAGCATTTCCTTTCTTCTGTCGCCGAATCCTGGAGCCTTAACAGCAACACATTTGAGTGTTCCGCGGATTGAGTTCAAAACCAAAGTTGCAAGAGCTTCGCCGTCCATATCCTCGCAGATAATCACAAGCGGCTTTCCAGTCTGAGCGACTTTTTCAAGCAATGGAAGCAAGTCTTTCATTGTGGAAATTTTCTTGTCGTGAATCAGAACGTAAGCGTCGCTATAGTTGATTTCCATTCTCTCGCGGTCTGTAACAAAGTAAGAAGAGATATATCCGCGGTCAAACTGCATTCCTTCAACAGTCTTAACAGTTGTATCCATATTCTTGGACTCTTCAACAGTGATTACGCCGTCTTTTCCGACTTTCTCGATTGCATCCGCAAGGATTTTTCCGATTTCAGGGTCGTTGTTCGCAGAAACTGTCGCAACGTGAGTAATGTCATCCGAGCCTTTGACTGCGCGGCTGTTCTTTTTGATTTCCTCAACAGCAACAGCGACAGCCTTGTCAATTCCGCGCTTAACCTCGATTGGAGTAATTCCAGCGGCAACTGACTTCAATCCTTCTTTTACAATTGCGTAAGCCAAAACAGTGGCAGTTGTAGTTCCGTCGCCTGCGACATCGTTTGTCTTAGAAGCAACTTCTTTTACAAGCTGAGCACCCATATTCTCAAAAGGGTCTTTAAGCTCAACTTCCTTTGCAACGCTAACGCCGTCCTTTGTGATAGTCGGCGCGCCGAATTTCTTGTCCAGCATAACAAGACGTCCGCAAGGACCAAGTGTAACTTTTACAGCGCGTGCAATCTGCTCAACGCCAGAAAGCATCTTTTTGCGCGCATCTTCATTGAAAATCAACTGTTTTGCCATTTTCTATTTATCTCCTATAATTTTTTTTCGTTATCCAAAGCGATTTTTCATCAACTTTAACTTTAAAATATAAAAATAAATTCCAATCGGCAAGAAAATTCGTAAATGAATTTGAAATAAATTTTAAAATAATCATAATGGGCGTTTCCCGCTTGCGCGGGCCGGTTGTTCCGCACTTCCGCTACTCGCTCCATTCCAAAAGACAAAACGGTTCCCATTTTGTCTTTTGGAACGCCTTCGGCGGTGCTCCATAACCTAACGCATTTTTTATTTAGTCAAAGTATCAATCAAAGCGCCGAGCTTTTCCTGAGTTTCAGTAAATTCACGTTCAGGAGTCGAATCGTAAACAATTCCACCACCGGCCTGCAAACTAAAAATTCCATCTTTACACAAGCAAGAACGAATCGTAATGCAAAAATCTAAATCCCCGTTGTTCTGGATATATCCGACCGCCCCGGCATAAAAACGCCTTTTTATTTTTTCCAAACGGCTCAAAATCTGCATTGCGCTGATTTTAGGCGCTCCGCTCACAGTTCCTGCCGGAAAAGACGCCCTCAAAACCTGAATCGGCTTTACGCCTTCGCGCACAAAACCTTCCGTATTCGAAACAAGATGAATTACGTGGCTGTAACGCTCGCACTCCATATATTGAGGAACAGTCACGCTTCCACTCTTGCAGACTCGTCCCAAATCGTTTCTTGCAAGATCAACAAGCATAAGATGTTCGGCGCGTTCTTTTGGATTTTCGCGCAGAGTTTTGCTCAATTCTTCATCTTCGGCTTCGTTTTTTCCACGATGAATTGTTCCCGCGATCGGATGAATAGACGCTTTTCCTTCACGCACGCGCACCAAACTTTCCGGAGAAGCTCCTGTCAACTGAAAATTTCCAAAATCAAGATAAAACATATAAGGCGAAGGATTTACTTTTCTCAGTTTTCCATAAACCTGCAAAGCCGTCGCCTTGCATTCGATCTGGACACGGCGGCTCGGAACCGCCTGGATTATGTCTCCGTCAACAATGTGCTTTTTAAGTTCTTCAACTTTTTGAACATATTCGCGCTTAGACTGCTCAATATCTGTCAGAATTTTATATTCAAATTTTCCAATTTCGTTTTCAACATAAGAAAAATCCATGTCGTTTATTCTTTTGACCATTTTTTCAACAGCAGCTTGAATATCGATTTTGTGCTCCTTGTAGTTAAAACCAAAAATATGCATTGTTTCGGTAAAATGGTCAAACACAATGTAAATATGTCCGGCAATAAAAAGGCTTTCAGGAATTCCAAGTTCATCTTCCTGCTCAAAAAAACGAATATTATCGCATCTTCTTGCAAACTCATAGCTCAAATATCCCATTCCAGAAGCCGGAACCGGAATATCAGAAGAATTTTCAAAATTTTTGTGCTGCTGTGCAACATACAAAAGAGCGTCCAAAATATCAGCCGGCTTTTTACGGCCAAGAGCGTCAAGAGAATCTTCCACAGGAACAAAAGGCACACGGGAGCCGTCAATTAAAAATGCAACTCCGTCATCGTCCTGAACAATCTTGAAAGCCTCCTCAGCCATCAAAATCGAGTAACGTTCACGCCCTTTTGCAAAACTTGCCGATTCCAAAATGCCAACAGCCCCGATTTTGCGGGCCAACGAATAAGGAGTATAACGCTCACTAGAAATACATTTATAAACTGAATCAAAAATATCTGACATAAAAAACCCCAATTATTGTTTCTATCAAAAGAAACAATACATCAATATTCTGTTTCTGTCAATAGAAACAAATAAAAAACAGCAACGCCTCTTATTCAAAAATTTCAGAAAATGGCACTTAAGTTTTGAACAGTTTGAGTTTCATACAAAAAAACTTGACATATTTAAACTTTTTGTTATATTTAGTTTTATAGCGTTTTTTTGGAGTAGCCCATAACCTAGAAGAGGAAGAAGATAAATAAAAGAAATACTTTTTTTGCCGTTATGCTTACAGCCTGTTTTGTTTCGCTTCCGACTTTTTCTTGCCATAACAGTTACGGTTCCGACGGACCTGGCGACCAACCCATGGATTTTAGCGAAACTTCTTATTCCAAAAATTATGCCCTGTGGAACATAAAAAAGCCCGAAAACTACATTTTTGTTCTAAACGGCGAACTACAAGGCAATTCGGAAAAAGCATACGAAGTTCAAATTACAGTTTCCGGCAAAAATAATTCAATAAAATTCTCAGAAAAAACTAACATATCCGAAGAAGATAGCTTGATTACTTCCATAGAGGAACTGTTCACCGCAATAAAAACAGTATCCACAGACACCAGTTCAAATTATGAAAAACTGCTTCTAAGTTACGACAAAACATACGGCTATCCAGAACTATTTTTGTATTCCGCCATTCAAAACGATTCAAAAACAGCAACTTTCAAATACCTTGTAAAGAGTTTTGAACCACTTTAACGTTCCTCTGTTTTATTTTTCGTTTTTTGCTTATAATATTTTTATGATTTTTATTTCTGACGGGCAAAAAAATGCTCTTCTTGAACGGTTTTTACGGTATGTTCAGATTTGGACAACCAGCGATAGTTCCCGTGCCGATTCGGGTTTTCAGCCTTCGACCGACAGACAGTTTGACTTAGCTAGACTTCTAAAAGAAGAACTTGAACAACTCGGTCTTTCCGACGTTCAAATTACAGAAAAATGCTACGTTTACGGTCGGTTGCAGGCTTCGGACGGAGCAAATGTTTCAGATTCATTTTGTCTTCTTGCGCACCTGGACACTGTAGAAGAATGTTCAGGTCAAAATGTAAAACCTGTTCTTACAAAAAAAAACGGCGACACAATAATTTCGACAGACGGCTCAACACTTTTGGGGGCTGACGACAAAGCAGGAATTGCCGAAATTATGCAGACACTTGCTTTTTTTAAGGAAAATCCGCAAATAAAACACGGCGAAATAGAAATTTGCTTTAGCCCGGACGAAGAAACTGGGCATGGAATGGACAACGTTCCTCTCAACCTAATAAAATCAAAACAAGCTTACACTGTAGACGGCGGAAATTTGGGTGAACTCGAAACCGAATGTTTTAACGCCTGCAAAAGCGAAATTAAATTTACAGGAATTTCAACTCATACAGGAAGCGCACGCGGCAAAATGGTAAATGCGGCGGTTATGGCGGCAAATTTTATTGCTTCAGTTCCACGACACGAAGCTCCAGAAACAACATGCGGTTTTGAAGGATTTTTTGCGCCAATGGAAATTTCCGGCACAATAGAAAAAGCAGAAGTTACTGTTTTTTTGAGAGACTTTTCCACAGAAGGAATGGAAAAACGAAAAGCCTTAATCGAAAAACTTGCACAGACAACGGCCCTGATTTTTGGCGGCAAAACAGAAGTAAAACACACTTTTCAATATGCAAACCTGAAAAACGGACTTGAAAATTCACCTCAAACCGTGCAAAAACTTGTAAACGCATACAAATCTGCCGGAATTGAGCCTGTTTTTCCTCCAATCCGCGGAGGAACAGATGGTTCACGGCTTACAGAACTGGGAATTCCAACACCAAATATTTTTACTGGCGGCCACGATTTTCATTCGCGCTCAGAGTGGGCAAGCCTGAACGAAATGAGCAAGGCATTAGAAGTCCTAATAAATTTGTGCTCAGTTTAAGCCGAAACTAAATTAAAAAAATAACACTTTGGAGAACAAAATGTTTGAATACAAAATCGAAGGCGGAATTCCAATCCGCGGAACTGTAAAAGCGAGCGGAAACAAAAATTCTGCATTGCCGTGCATTGCGTCTTCTCTTTTGACAGACGAAACTGTAATTTTGCGAAATATTCCAGACATTGAAGATACTTCGGTAATGATTTCAATCTTGCAATCGCTCGGAGCAAGTGTCGAAAAAATTGAGCACCACACCTGGAAAATCGAAGCAAAAAAAATCGAAAAAACTGATATTCCAAGTGAATTGAGCAAAAAAATCCGCGCTTCAATCCTTTTTGCAGGTCCGCTCGTTGCAAGAACTGGAAAAGCTGTCATGCCGCCTCCAGGAGGCGATGTAATCGGCCGCAGACGCTTAGACACGCACTTTCTCGCTCTTCAGGAACTTGGCGCACGAATAACAGTTGATGGCCCGTTTACTTTTACAGCAAACAAACTTGTCGGAGCAGATTTATTTCTTGACGAAACTTCCGTTACGGCAACAGAAAATGCAGTTATGGCGGCTGTTCTTGCAGAAGGAAGAACAAAAATCACGAATGCGGCCTCAGAACCGCACGTGCAGGATTTATGCAACATGCTCGTTGCAATGGGAGCAAAAATCTCAGGAATCGGCTCAAATATCCTTATAATCGACGGTGTAAAAAAACTACACGGAGTTGATTTTTCAATTGGACCTGATTTTATGGAAATCGGTTCGTATATTGGACTTGCGGCCGCAACAAAAGGTTCAATTACAATTACTGGAATCCGCGCGGAAGACATGAGGCCTTTGCGCGTTGCATTTGGCAAGCTTGGAATAACATGGACAATCGAAGGCGACACTCTGACAGTCGCTGTCGGTCAGGAAATGAAAGTAAACACAGACTTGGGAGGAATGATTCCAAAAATTGATGATTCTCCATGGCCGGGATTTCCGCCTGATTTAACTTCGATTATGACAGTTGTTGCAACCCAGGTTGAAGGAACTGTTTTGATTTTTGAAAAAATGTTTGAAAGCAGAATGTTCTTTGTTGATAAACTTATAAGCATGGGAGCAAGAATTACTCTCTGCGATCCACACCGCGCAGTTGTTTCCGGCCCAAGTATTTTGCACGGAGATAATCTTGTTTCGCCGGATGTGCGCGCGGGCATGGCAATGGTAATTGCAGCAATGGCAGCTCATGGCGAATCGACAATTTCAAATATTTATCAGATTGAACGAGGATATGAACACCTTGTAGAAAAATTGCAAAGTCTTGGCGCGCACATAAAACGTGTGGAAATCAGCTAAAATTGCAAAAATAAAAGCTAAAAAAACAACTTACGCCAGATGCGCAGGGCGTAAGTTGCAAATTTATTTGCAATGGAGCGGACAGCGGAACCCGAAGCAGCTGGTTAGAGCGCAAATTGCCGTCCAAATTTTAATTCGTTTTTCTAGTCACAAAATAAAATACTGCAAAAAAGAATACTACAATCCAGAATCCGAGCGCAACCAAGAGGGAGGCAGTTCCGGCGACGCTCACAAGCATAAAATTAAAAAGTTCGGCAATTGACAAAATAATTTGAATAAATGCGTCGCATGCTAAAGCGCAAAATGGAATTATAAAAACCCAGACAAATTTAAAAACCTGCTCTTTGTGAATTCTAAAATTCCAGGCTAATCCTGCAAAAAAAACTAAAATTGTCATCATTATGAGCGGATAAGTAATTCGCTTTATTAAAAATGCGCCGGAAATTTCGTTGGAAAAACCGAAATTCTGCGCTTTTCCGGCAGTTTTTAAGAGCGTGTTCAAAGGCATTGTCCTCAATCCGGCGCTCTGCTCGCAAGCCGTAAAAAAATCTTCTACCGACATGGCAAGCACTGTCGAAACCGGCTGCGTTTTTTGATCGGGATGCAGAGAATATGAAAACTCGTATTTTGGAAGAATTATTTTTTCGCGTCCGTTTCTGTCTAGACTTTTTAACAAAATATACGGAACTCTTTTTACTTTTTGAGGCAAGTCAAGCTGAGCGCGCAAATTTTCGTCAAAAGAACTGACTGCAACTGAAAGCATTTTTGCATAAGGAACGCTGAACGACTTTATAAAACTTCCGTTTTTGGCAAAGGTTGTCACCGTCAGACCGCGCAAATACTGCACCATTCCGCCATTGTCATAAACCGGTGTAATTCCCTGAATATAAACAACATCTGTCCGTCCGTCCGAATGTTTTACCGTAAAATAAACATTCAGAAAATTTTCAAAAATCCTAAGACTGTCGGTTTCATCGATAAAAAAGCACTGTTTTTCCATACGGTTGCGTGCAATCGTTAAAAATTCCGTCACATCTGGATCTGAAGCCCATTCAATATCCTGCTTTGAAATTTCCACAAACCGATAATAAGCTTCAATATTGTCGCCTTCGGAGAGCGCCTTATACGCAGAACGCTTTTTTGCAAATAAAATTTGGTCTCGTGTTTTTGCAGAAGGAGAGACAGACTGCAAAACGTTCCATGCCTGGCTTGCAAGCCTGTGCGCTTCTTTTATGTTTATGTCTTTTTCTGAACCGGTAGTCGTGGCAAGCTGAGCAAAATAATGAGAGTCAAACCATTTGCCTTTTTCTGCCGCCATTTTTGATTTATTGATGAGAGAAGTTACCGTTTCGCCAGAAATTTCATCAAAAATATTAAGATTTCCGTCTGTTTTTACTTTTTCTGTTTCTGGAGAAATTTTCTTTATTGCTTTTAATACCGCCTCTGACTTGTCGATTAAATTTTTTCCTTCCGAACTTGCCGGTCGAATTTTTAGAATCTGGGTTCCGTAACGATGAGCTAAAACATAATTTTCGGCAGCAAGAGATTCGTTTCCAAGCTGAATATATTCTGTCAAAAGCCGTTCAGAATTTTCAGCAAAGTTTTTTTTTCGCTGAACAACTGGAGCGGCAATTTCTGAAACTCCGCTCATAACGGCAACGAGAATCAGCGACAAAATCATAGTTCTTTTAAAATCTTTTACAATAACCGGACTAAAACGCATCTGTGCTTTTTCGGAATCAATTCCAAAATAAATCGAAAGCGCAACCAAAAAGCCGGAACTCAAAACCGCGGGCAAAAGTCTAAAAAAATACAAAAATCCACGGCAAAAAATATAAGTCCGACGATATTCTTCAAGAACAGAAGGAACTCTCCCAATAAAAGCAGAAATTCCAAGGCAAAGTGCAAAAACTAAAAAAGCATAAGAAAAAATTATTGCAGCAGACTTTCTCATCGCTCGGCCTCTTTTTTGTTTTTATATTTGAATATAAATAAGAGAATTCCAGAAACCAAAATGAAGGCAAATAAAAAAAGATTTATCGTAACAAGAAGAGGTTCTGAATTCTCAAAAATTTTTTGAATAAAATTCATTTTTCCGCCTGGTTCGACTGCAAGCAAATGTTCATTCCACGAAATCCGCAAATTTTTAAAAATAAATCCTTTATAAAAAGAATAATTCACAAGACAGACAACTCCGGCTGCAAACATTACGCTGAGCGCATTTATAAGCCGCCAGCCGCTCGTATATTGAAACGAAATTACCGAACAAAGCGCAAGAACAAAACTCAAAAACGAAATCCAGCTCAGCCAGCCGCAATTCCAGGCAGAACGTGCATTTTCTATCAAAGTTGAATAAACACGCAAAGGAACGAGCAAAACCAGAGGAAGCTTTACAACATCTCGAATCAAAGTGTCTGAATACTTTCCGTCATAAAGTTCTTCCACAGAAGAATCAAAAAACTTGACGATAGAGCCGGCTTCTCCAGTAATTCCGCTCAAATCGATAAAAAGACCGTTTGATTTTCCATTTTCTTCAACCCTGGAAAAATAAAAGACGCCTCCGGCCTCCGGTCTGAAAAAACCAGACGATAAAAGTTTTTTTTGATTTTTTTCTGTTTTTTTGTTTTCGCAAGATCTTTGAAGATTAAAGCAAACTGGCACCAAACAAAACCAAGTAAGCGCGCACAAAAAAATATAGGCGCCAAGACGAAAAAAATGATTTTCCCGATGGCGAATTCCATAAAAAATTATAAATCCGAGAACAACACTTACAGTCAGCGGAAAAGCAACAAAAAGGCCTCGGACAAAAAAGTTCCAGTTAAAAAAGTTCAATTTTTCGCCTGCAACCAAAAGTGTCAAATCGCAGAAAAGCATATAAATTCCGGCAGCAACAATCAATCCAAAAAAAGTTGCAACAAGATAATAAATAATCATATTAAATGCGGTCTTCATCAGCTTTTGTAAACCTCATAATCACAAGTTATCCACAAGTTGTACACACAAACTTTCGTTAGTTATTAAATTTTCGGCAAAACGAACAAACGTTATTAAAAAAAATAATTGGTTTTAAGATTTTTTTTATTTTACTAATTCCTTACAACACAATAAATTAACAAAACCAGTATTCAATTCGACAAAAAAACGTTCACAAGTCCTGCCACTTTTCATTCTAAATTTTTAACTATACACACGTTTTTAAACATTTTATCCACAAGTTATGCACAAGTATCCACAATTTATACACAAGCTTCCGCACAAAAGCACATTTTATCCACAAGCATCTTTCGCCAAACTTTGTTTTGCCCAACTTTTTTTATTTTTGACATAAAAAAATCCGCCTGCTCTTTTTATGCCAGCGGATTTTATTTTCAAAAAAGTTTTTTGTGCCGCTTCTTTTGCTCAACGTCAAAACACAAGATTTGACACAAAAATTTACACAATTTTTTATAAAATTTTCTATCCCAAAAAAACTGAACCTTGCTGGTCAATTGCAAGAATCGACTTACATTCAGAACAGCGGAATCGTCCGCTTCTTGTCGCCTTTAGGCGTTTTGAACAAACAGGACAACTAAAAATCTTCGGAAAAACGCTTTCTTCAACCTGAGTTCCGTTTTTGAAAAAGTTGATTGCATCTCCCATCGAATCTTTTATATTAAAAAACTGACTAAAGCCCAAAAGCTGGAAAACTTCGTAAACCTTCGGCTGAATTTCAAGAAGAACAACATCCCCGCCCTTCGGTTTTACCATTTTTAAAAATGCAGTAAACGAGCCAATTCCAGTCGAAGAAACATAATTAAGAGAAGCGCAGTTAAAAATAAGATTTACATAACCTGCTTCCACAACCCTTGCAATTCTTTTTTGAAAAAAGCTCGAATTGTAAGTGTCAATGTATCCAAGCAAATATATTGTCAGGCAGTTTTCAACTTCTGGTACTTTTTCAAGATTTATTTTGAGACTGTCATCTTTTTCGTCATTAAATCCAGGAACAATATTATTGTTACTCATAAAACCCCTGCTAACATTCGATATACGGTAAATTATAAGACAAAAATCGCTATTATGTCAAATTTATCAAATTCCTGAAAATTCAAAAAACAGAGCGCATTCACCTCCCGCAACCTGCTTTTCGCAGTTTTATCCGGCAAAGCCGGACACTTCGCGCTGCTGCAATCAGGGCTATATTTTCGGTTCACGTGCATTTTTGTTTTTGCGCGTAAAAGTCAATTCATTTTTCCAGCGTTCAAAGGACTCCATCCTCGGTCAACTTTCAACAAAACTCCGTTCAAATCGTCACTTTTAAGCAAAAATTCAGCCTTTTTAGCAATCGATTCCCTTTCAATCAATTTTTTTTCAGGCATTTTGTTTTTGCCTTCCTCAAGAATTTTTTCGCTCTGATATTCAGTTTCGGTAAAGCCCGGTAAAATCGCATTGCAGGTAATTCCATCGGAAGAAAATCCGCAGGCAACCGACTGCACAAGAACGCCAAGTCCGGTTTTTGCGCCAGCATAAGCGGCATTTGTCAAAAATTCCGAACGAAAATTTGTTCCTGTTCCGCCAAAAAGCAAGATTCTTCCAAAGTGCTTTTTTTTCATTTCAGAAAGAGCCGCGCTCACGCAAATTCCAGGAAGGGCATAATCTAAAAGCGAAATTTTCTGCCACTCAGAAAAACTCATTTTATCTAAACTTTTTTGCAAAAAAGGTCCGTAGCAGACGCACAAAATGTCTATTTTTTGGATTTCTTTTATCAGTTCGGAATTTTGCAGATTTTCAAAAGGTTCAGAATCAAAATCAAACGGCACAATTTTTATTTCCATCTTATTTTCAAATTCACTTTTTAAATTTTGTCTTGTTTTTTCAAGTTTTTGCAAATTTCGTCCATGAATTATTAAATTCGCTCCGTTTTTTAAAAGCATTCTGGAAATTTCAAAACCAATTCCACCGCTTCCACCAACAACAAGGGCGTTCTTTCCTTCAAAATTTTTCATGCAAAAAATTATACAGCAATTTTTTTTGCTAATCAAAAAAATCTAAGTTAAATGACAGCTTTTTGCAAAAACGCTAAAATATCTTTATAAGTTTTTCATCTGGAGCAAAGCGCAAATGAACCTTAACAAAATTGCAATCGTCCTTGTAAATCCCGAAGAAAGCCGCAACGTTGGAGCAGTTTGCCGCGCAATGGCAAACAATGCGCTTTCTGACCTGCGGATTGTCGGGTCAAAAGAAAATTTTGACGACGAGCATGTAAGACGGCTTGCAATTCACGCGGCAGACATTTGGGAAAACGCGAAATTTTTTAATTCGATTACAGAAGCCACAAAAGACTGCGCGCTTTCCGCAGGCACAACACGCCGACGAGGAAAAAAACGCAAAGACAAACTTTTGCTCCCGGAAGAATTTGCAAAACTCGCCTCGGACATTTCAGGAACAGAAACAAGCAAAGGTCAGACTGTCGCAGCAGTTTTTGGAAATGAGCGCACAGGTCTTTCCGACGAAGAGCTTTCAGAATGTACAATCGGAGTTACAATTCCTTCTTCGCCAGGCTTTGCATCCCTCAACCTTTCGCACGCAGTTCAAATTATTGCATACCAATTTTTTAGAACGCAGACAAAAATAAGTCCAGGCTATGTTCCCGTAAACCTCGAACGTTTGACCAAAACTGTAAACACAATTTCAGAAAGTCTTAAAAAAACCGGTTTTTTCAAGGTTGCTGGAAGAGAAGACATGGAAAATTTTTGGCGCGGAATTCTTTCAAGGGCGTCTTTGAGCGAAGGCGAGGCTTCCTACATTGAAAAAACATTCACAAAAATTGCAGGTCTTGCTCAAAAAAATGAATCAATTCAGGACCAATGACATTTTTCTTGCAGTTTCTGACAGCTTTTGCCAAGCAATTTTCAAGTTCGCGAATATTTCCAGGCCAGTCGTAATCCTGAAGTTTTAAAAGTGCGGTTTTGGAAATCGAAAAATTCAGTCCGCGCTTTTTTAAGTATTCAGCTGAAAGCTCAAAAATATCTTCTTTTCTTTTTCTTAACGGCGGAATTTCAATTTCGACTGCGCTTATCCTAAAAAACAAGTCTTTCCTAAAACCGCCATTTTTTATTTTATTCCGCAGATTTTGATTTGTTGCAAAAATAAACCTAACATCGACTTTTCGGCTTTCATCGCTTCCAATTTTTCGGATTAAACCGTCCTGAACAGCAAGCAAAAGTTTTGACTGGAGATGCAGCGGGAAATCGCCAATTTCGTCAAAAAAAATCGAGCTTCCGTCCGCCCTGCCAATCAATCCTTCACGCTCACAGTTTGCATCGGTAAAGGCTCCAGTTTTTACGCCAAAAAGTTCACTTTCGAAAAGACCTTCGGAAACAGCAGAAATATTTTCGGTTATGAGTTTTTTGCCTTTTTTTCCAGCAGGACTCATTTCGTGCAGAATTTTTGCAGCAAGCGACTTTCCAGTTCCACTTTCTCCAGTAAAAAGAACGCACTCTTTGTGCTTTGCCGCTTGCGCAATCTGAAGACGCAATCTTTTTACGCCCAGAGACGAGCCTGCCAAGTTAAAAGAAGAATTTTTTTGACAGACAGGATTTTCTTCATTATCAATTTCAAAACCAATCATTTTAAAAAGCAGCGGAAACCCGAACGGAAGATAAATTACATATTTTGGAATATAAGAACTGTTCTGAACCTTTGTCGTCAAAAAGAAAATTTTGTGTCCGTTCTGTTTTGTTATTTCGCCAAAAAGTCCATCACCTTTAAAAAAATCATAATCGCACAAAAAAATACAGTTCGAAAAATGCAAAAGACAATTTTTAAATGACTTTTCTGAATTTAAAACTTCAAAACAACAGAAGCCCGAAAGCGCATTTGAACACATTGAAACAAATGCCGAATTTAGTGAGAAAAAAAAGATTTTGCCTTTCAAAAAAACTCTCAAGAATTCTTTTTAAAAAGTCTGTACCAGAATACTAAAATTATATAACGCAAATACGGAAAAATGAGAAAAATTTTCAAAGGATTTTTAAAAATTTCCGGCCAAATTTCAAGTCCACGGTCAAAAGTTTTTTCGCTTACTCTTTTTACGCGATCAGAAAAAATTCCAATGCAATCTTTGTAATACAAAAAAATGCTCGAAGCAAAATTGTTCCGCCGGTTATAGGCCCACAATTTTTTTTCCTTTATTCCATCGCTCACAATTACAAGAGAAGGCGCCGCTTTATAAATTGCCTGGACTACATCTTTTTCAATATCTTTTGAATAATATCCGACGTAACGGCCGACAATTTGAAGGTTTGGCAAGGTTGAACGCAAATTTGATTCTGCTTTTTGAAGAGCCTTTTTTCGTCCTCCAAGCAAAAACAGCGATTTGTAGTGATATTCCATGACCGACAAAATTGCAATTACTGCGGAAAAAGGATTGTATCTTACAGGAACTGTTTTTTTTAAGAATTTTGCGCCCCAGATAATACTTTTTGAAACCGGCAAAATTAAATCGGCAGAATGTAAATACTTGCTAAAATTCTTTTTCTTTTTTCTGCCTTTTAGCAAATCCCAGACAGAAAGAAAGACAATCTGTTTTGAGCCAGGTTTTGCGAGAATTTCAAGAATAACGTCGTCCATGTCGCCAGGATTGCAGACGTCAACCGGAACACCAAGCAAATTTATTCTTTTTAGTTTTGAATTTTCATTTCTTAATTCTTCTGCCATATCTTTCTTCCCATTACTGCATTCTGCACGCAGGCAATGCCATAAAGCGCCGCAGTTTCGCATCTTAAAATATTTGTTTCAAAGTGAACTGGAACAATTCCATTTTTAGAAAGAATTTCTATTTCTTCGGGACTTATTCCGCCTTCCGCCCCGCAAAAAACTGCGTAATTTTTTATTTTTTCAGAATCCGAAATGACTTCGTAAAGACTTTTTGTTTTTTCGCTTCGCTCGTACAAAACGCAGGCAAAACCGCTTTCTGAATTTTCTCCGGCAATTTCTTTCCAAAGCGCACAGGCTTCATCCAACGTCAAAGTTTCTTCAATTTCGGTCAAAACTGGACTTCCGCTCTGCTGGCGAGCTTCTTTTACAATCCGCTCATAACGTGAATTGCGAAAATTCTTTTCTGCTACGCCATTTTGCGTAAATTTTCCAATCACAGGAATTATTTTTAAAACTCCACATTCTGTTGCCTGTCTCACAATCAAATCCATTTTTGAACTCTTTGCAACAAACTGAAAAAGATAAAAATTCACTTTCGGACAATATTCGCTCTGATTTTCGCCTTCTTCTTTTAAAACTTCCAAAACAGAATCGCATACTTGCAAAGTTACGGCGCGCCTGTTTTCATCAATTTTTGCAACGGTCGTACCAGAAAGTTTCCCGTCTGGCAAACGGACATAAAGCATATCACCGACAGAAAGCCTAAGAACTTGTTTTAAATAACGAAAATCTTTTCCGTTAATTTCGAGAAGTCCTTTTTTGTCTGGATTTACTGTCGAAACAAACTGCCTCATTTTTTTTCGGCAGACAGCGATTCGTCTTTTAAAGCCGCCTCTTCCTGCAATTCTTTAAGAGTTTTTGTATTTTTTAAAAGTTCATCAAATTCAGCCTTAGATCCGCTCAAAATATCAAGAGCCGCAACAAGCTGAACGTCCCAGTCCAAATCGTAAAGCATTGTGCCTTTTGTGCGGTTTACTTCGTTTCTTACGAGTTTTCTGAGTGTCGGCAAATCAATTGCAGTGTATTTTTCGTGCAATTTTTCTGCAAA
>NZ_DBJD01000057.1:26195-85724 GCF_002297065.1 Treponema sp. UBA785
ATCAATTCGGTATACTGTTTTTCGCCATCTTCTGTAAAATCCGGGAATAAAACTTCTCTGTCCGGCGGAATTCCGATTTTGTCGATATTAGTATCGCTCGGAGTGTAATAACGCGCCATTGTAATTTTTATGCCGTCTGTCGAAGAAAGCGGAAGCACTTGCTGAACAGAACCTTTTCCGTAAGTACGCTGGCCAACAAGGTAAGCCAGATGATTATCTTTTAACGCGCCAGAAAGAATTTCAGAAGCAGAAGCCGAACCTTTGTTGATTAAAACTACAATAGGAATATCTTTTTTAAAAGTCGTTTTGCGTGGACTTGCCGTAAAAACAGAATTTTCAAAGGCAAGACGGCTTTTTGTCGAAACAATCGGCCCTTTATCAATAAATTTATCCGCAACATCAACAACAGACGTTATAAGTCCGCCGGGATTGTTGCGCAAATCAATTATCAAAGCAGAAATTTTTTCTTTTTTAAATGAATCCAAAGCCTGCTGAACGCGCTCTGCTGTCTGCGGTGTAAATTCAATAATTCTTACATAACCTACAGTTCCGGCTTTTTCAACTTCCTTTATTGTCCCAAATTTTACCGTCGGAACTTCAATCATCTCTCTTTTTAAAGTCACCGGAAATTCAATATTTTGTCCACGGCGAATCACAAGGTCGACTTTTTCTCCGACTGGACCGCGCAAAATATCCAAAACTTCGTCCATTGTTATTTTTGAAGTGTCAGTTCCGTTTGCCGAAATAATTAAATCTCCTGCCTGAATTCCAGCCTTAAATCCAGGTGTATCTTCTATGGGCGAAGCAACTTCTACATAAGCGGGTTTTTCTGAGGTAGAAACAAATGCCTTGGAAATAGAAAGTCCAACTCCTCCAAATTTTCCTTTTGTAGTGTCATTTAAACTTCTAAAAGTCGAATTGTCTAGATAGACGGTGTACGGATCGTTCAAGGCAGAAAGCATTCCTTTTAGGGCGCCCGTGTAGAGCGTTTCAGGGTCAACCTCATCAACATAATTTCTCTGAACAAAGTCAAAAACTCCATTCATCATTTCCATATATTGCTGTGAACGTTTATTTATTTTCGATGTCGAATTTGAAGAAGACTCGGCAAAACACTGAGAAGCAAAGATTATTGCATAAAAATACAAAAAAACAACTTTTATGCCATGTTTAATTTTTTTCATAATCTGTATTTTAGACTTCTATCTATTTTAAGGCAAGAGAAAGAATTACGTTCCTTTTTTCGGAAAATTCATATTTTTTCTATAAAAAGAACCTCTGTATTTTCTGTTTTTACTATGGTAGAATAAAGCCATGCAAATCATTCCAATAGCAAGCGGAAAAGGAGGCGTAGGAAAAAGTCTTCTTTCTGCAAATCTCGCAATCGCACTCGGACAGGCCGGCAAAAAAGTAATTCTGGCAGACCTAGACTTAGGCGCGTCAAACCTTCATCTTGTAATCGGCCAGTTTTCTGCAAAAAAAGGAATCGGCACTTTCATTACAGGCGAAAACAAATTTGAAGACATAATCCAGCCGACAGAATACGAAAATGTTTCTTTTATCGCAGGAGATTCTGAAATTCCTGGCTTGAGCACTTTAAAAAGCGCTCAGAAAAATTCAATTATCAGGAATTTCCGCAATTTAAACTGCGACTACCTTATAATCGACCTTGGAGCAGGAACTCACCTTACAATTCTCGATTTGTTTCTTCTTTCTCCACAGGGAATTGTAGTTACAGCGCCAACAGTTACAGCGACCCTCAACGGCTATCTTTTTTTAAAAAACGCAGTTTTCCGGCTCATGGCAAGTTCATTCAAAAAAAACAGCCCGGCCTCAAAATATCTAGAAAAACTCAAAAACGATTCATCTTCTCTCCAAAGGCTTTACATTCCAAAAATGATCGAAACGCTCCGCGAAGTTGATCCGGAAAATGCAGCAGTTTTTGAAAACCGCATGAGACAATTCCATCCGCGCCTTGTCATGAATATGATTGACGAACCAAAGGATGCCGACAAAGCCCTAAAAATTCGCCGTTCATGCCAGCAATATCTCGGAATCGACGTAGAGTCTCTGGGAGTAATGTACCGCGACACATTGCAGGACAAAGCGCTTTCATCAAGGTTGCCGGTCATAAACTACAAACCAAATGCGGTAATCAGCCAGGCAATTTATAGAATTGCAGAAAAAATTCTTCAGAGCGAAACATTTCAATTTGATGATTTTTCAACAGACGTTCTCGACTCAACATACGACCTTGCAAGCGAAGAGGCAAATGACGACTATTCTCAAAAAATGTCCTATGTCGAAGACTTGGTTGGCACAGGAGCGCTGAGCATGGGAGAACTTGCAGAAACTATAAAAACCCAGCAGTATGAATTAAATCAACTCAGAACCGAAAACCTGCTTTTAAAATCAAAGCTTGTAAAGGCGGCTTCTCAGGGATTTAAGATTTAAAATAAAAATACCGCCTGTTTTTTTTGAAAACACATGGAGAATAAAATGAATTTTCTACCTCTTTATATCAACTATCCGTCTTGGATTCATCCGGAAATCTTTCCTGGAGTTCCTGTTCTGGGACTTATCCGCTGGTACGGTCTTATGTACATTTTTGCGTTCGGAACAGCCTTCTTGGTTCTAAAAAAACTTCTAAAAGAAGGCGCTCTAGATGAAATTTCTCCCAACGGAACACTAAGAAAAGCCACAGAAGACGACATTTTTAGTTTTATTGCCACAGGAATCATCTTCCTTCTAATCGGCGCACGCGTTTTTTCAACCTTAATTTACGATACTTCCGGAATCTACTGGAAAAAGCCATGGCTAATTTTTTGGCCATTCAACTCTTCAGGACAGTTTACCGGACTTGCAGGAATGAGTTATCACGGAGGCTTTATCGGCGGCTTAATCGGAATGATTTTCTGGTGCAAAAAAAACAAACGCCAGACGCTCAAATGGATTGACGCAATGGTTACGGCAATCCCTCTCGGCTACACATTTGGCCGTCTTGGAAATTTTTTAAACGGAGAACTTTACGGCCGAATCACAAGCGCACCTTGGGGAATTATTTTTCCGCAAGCAGAACGTTTTTCGGCTTCATTCCAATGGGTAAAAGATTTTGCATCTCAGTGCGGACTCCAAATTTCCGGTTTGCTCGTAAATCTTCCGCGCCATCCGAGCCAGCTTTATGAAGCGTTTTTTGAAGGTCTTGTACTTTTTTCAATTCTCTGGTTTTTGCGCAAAAAAAAGCCGTTTGACGGATTTTCTGGAGCAATTTACACGATTGGATACGGAATCTTCCGCTTTTTTATCGAATATTTCCGTGAACCAGACTCAGACATTGGTTACAGAATCGCCGCCGACACAAATGCGCCTATTTACCTCAACACTTCGCTTTTCAACATTTCGACTGGGCAAATTTTGTGCATTTTAATGGTGCTCGGCGGAATTTTGCTGGCAATTTTTTCATATTCTCTTTCCAAAAAGAAAAATCAACAAAAATCCGCCTGACAAAACTTCTCTCACCACGTTTGAACTCGTTTAAAATAAAAAAACTGACTTAAAATTCATTCATCCGAATTAAAAGTCAGTTTTTATTTTTTTGGGGCTTCCCCGCTTGCGCGGGTCGGGTCTTGCAGGGTTTCATTCGCAAGCGAACGGCTTACGCCGCCCTTCCAGCCCCTAAGCCATTTATTAAGCTTCAATCAATTCAGCAAGTTTATCTGCGGTAAAACCGAGAGCCTGCGCTACATTTTTGCCTGGACCTGATTCACCAAAGCGGTCAATAGTAAACAAATCTTTGCGGCCAGTTGCAATTCCTTCCCAGCCACATCTGCAGCCGGCTTCTGCAACAATCACGCGTTTTGCTCCGCCAAAAATTTCATTCATAAATTTTTCATCGCTTTCAAACAAATTCTTGTCCAAAACCGAAACAACACGGACAGTTTTTCCTATTACTTTTTTAGCAGCGTCAAGAGCCATGTTCACTTCGGAACCAGTCGCAACGACAGCAACATCAGGATTTTCGCCGCCAGTTTTTACAACATAAGCGCCTTTTTTGATTGTCTCTTTCCAGTTTTTATCTTCTTTTTCGTAAACAGGAACATTCTGTCTTGTAAGAGCCAAAACAACCGGATGATCTTTGCTTTCCATCGCAAGATGCCAGGCAGCAACGGTCTCTTCAGCATCGCCAGGACGCAAAACCTGTACACCAGGAATCGCGCGCAAAGAAGAAAGCTGCTCAATCGGCTGGTGTGTCGGACCATCTTCGCCTACAAAAATCGAATCGTGAGTCAAATCATAGATTACAGGCTGCTTCATAATCGAAGCCAAACGAATTGAAGGACGCATGTAGTCGCTAAATACAAGATAAGTTGCCACAAACGGACGAATTCCGCCATGAGAACACATTCCAAGAGCTTCGCTTGCCATTCCAAATTCGCGGATTCCATATTCAATGGAGCGGCCTGCACGGTTAGAAGGAGTATAAGTTCCTCCATCGCACTTCATTCCAGATTTATTAGAACCTTTTAGGTCTGCGCTTCCGCCAACAAGACAAGAATATCTAAGTCCCATTGCGTTTATCATGTCGCCGCTTGCCGAACGAGTCGCAACATTTGCACCGATTTCATAAACAGGATCTTCTGCTTCTCCGTCAGCAACTCCTTCAAACGAAGCCTTCCACTGTTTTGCAAGTTCAGGATTTTCTTTCGCCCAGACTTCAAATTCTTTGTTCCAGTCGGCTTCTTTTTTAGCAAAACTGGCTTTTTTGTCTTCAAAATAACGAAGAGCTTGCGGATCGATATAGAAAAATTCTTCAGGATTTATACCAAGCGCTTTTTTAGTTTCGGCAACATCTGCTTCTCCAAGAGGTTCTCCGTGAACAACCGGAGTTCCTTGCTTTGGAGCGAATTTTCCAATTACAGACTTGAGCATAATCAAAGAAGGCTTGTCCAAACAGTTTTTTGCTTCTTCAATAAGCTTTAAAAGACCTTCAACATCATACATGTCGCCTTTTAAAACCTGCCAGCCATAAGCCTCGTAACGTTTTCCAATATCTTCTGTAAAAGTTATATCTGTCGAACCGTCAATTGAAATTTTATTCTGATCATAAAAAACAATCAGTTTTCCAAGTTTATTATGTCCTGCAAAAGAAGATGCCTCGGAAGAAACGCCTTCTTCAAGACAACCTTCGCCACAAAGAGCGTAAGTATAATGGTCAACAATTTTGTGTTCCGTTGTATTGAATTTTGCAGCCTCGATTGATTCTGCAAGCGCCATTCCAACAGCAAGAGCAATTCCCTGTCCGAGCGGACCAGATGTGTTTTCTACGCCGTCAGTCCAGCCAAATTCCGGATGTCCAGGACAAATTGAACCTACTTGACGGAAATTTTTAATGTCGTCAAGCGAAACTTTGTAACCGCTCAAGTGCAAAATTGAATAAAGCAACATAGAACCGTGTCCGGCCGAAAGCACAAAGCGATCACGATCTGCCCATTTTGAATCAGCAGGATTGTGCTTTAGAACTTCTCCGTACAAAACTGCAGCGAGTTCAGCACATCCAAGCGGGAGTCCAGGATGACCTGATTTTGCTTTTTGGATAGCATCGATTGACAGACTGCGGATTGATTTTGCAACGGCAGCAATTCCTTTTGTGTCCATAATAAAACCCCTAAAATTTTTATATCAACTTAAATTAAACTCTTCGGATTAGCGGATAAAGCTCGTTTAATCCAAGTTTTAATTCAAGAGCTTTTTTAAAATCGCTTTTTGTTAAAAGCTGCGCAAGAAGAGAAATAATATGCAAATGCGATTGAACAGAACTGCTCAAAGGAATAATCAATGTCTGAACTTTTTTATTGTCCATTGCATGCATATCAATCGGATTTTTTAAATAACAGATAAAAATTCTCTGATCTTTTCGATTTTTTAAGAGCGGCTGCTGCGAATGTGGAATTGCAATTCCATTACCAACAGCAGTGCTCAGAACAGCTTCGCGGGCGCAAAGACCTTCATAAAGATTTACAGGAAGTATTTCTGAAGGAAGATTTACTTTTTCTGACAGCGATTTAAAAGCTTCAAACGGAGAATCTCCCTCAATATCTCTATAAACACCGCCAGCACGCAAATATTCACCGATGTTTGCATCAGGAACCATTCAATCCTCCGCAGAAAATCAGACAACCTTAAACTGTTCGACATAACATCTGTCCAAAGCATTTCGCAATTCAGGACAAATGTCTTCAAAATTCATTTCCATGCCTTCGAGCGACAGTTTTAACGCATCTCTGTCATCATCTTTAAATTCGTTTTCATTGGAAAGCATATCCAAAATTCTGGCAGCATGCGCAAACAACTGAGAGAGAATAACAAGCTCCTGCTGCGGAAACCGTTCGATTTTTTCACCAGCTTCATCAATATCAAAAACCAAATTCTGAACTTTTGCAAACAAGCCTAAAGCCTTGTGCCGCAACGACGCAACCGGAAAATCTGCCAACCAATTATAATGCTCACGTAATATATCACTTCTTTTTATAATTTGCAACGTAATGAATTCTTCATCTTCCTTAGAAATTTCCATTTCCTCTGGCAGAAAATCTTTAAGTATTTCTTCCGGCTTAATTTCTTTTTTGTTAAAAAGCCTGTCTTTTATAATGCAGTCAAGCAAGCATGCTGGAGGCTGCAAGGCTGGCAAACACGCCTCAAGCCCAGACCCAAGCATTTCCCGATTCCATTTTCCAACAGCAGGAACATCTTCGCCTTTTTTCCAAAGTCTTGTTTCTACGCCAAAAAGTTCCATGCTGATTTTTTTTGTCGAATTTAAAAATTCATGGATTGAACCGCAGGCTGGCGCGCAAAGCTCTTTTCTGTGCTCTAAAAACGCAAACGAAAGCTGTTGTTCCATGCTTGAGCAAGGCCCCATTTTGTCAAAACTTCCAAACAACGCTTTTTCAAGATTTTCGTTCCAAAGTTTTATTTTTCCGATTTCTTCATTCAATTCCAAAATTGTCTTTCTATGATTCAAAATCGGATAAATTTCAATAATTCCCTGATCCCAATCAGCCATTCTGCACAAAATACGATCGCCCTTATGAAAATTAAAATCCGAAATAACTTTTTCAAGCGAAATTCCTGTCAAACTGATTTTCGATGGCAGTTCAAAATTGTTATTTGCAATTTCAGATTTATTATTTATCGGGTCGGCGGCAATATACTGGCTTGCATATTCATCACCAAAAAAAGTAAAAAATTCTCTTGCCGTATTGCAGTCGGTCGTCATAATTTTTTTTGGCAGAATTCTATCGTTATAAACAAATTTCAACTGCGACGAAAGCATTTCGCAATCCGCAAAAGGAATACAACGGTCGCCAGGAATAAAAAGCTTCTGCTCAAGTTCTTTAGCGGTCGGAACAAAACTAAAAAACATTCCGTTAAAAACCCCGGCATGCGTCATATAATAATGCCCTTCAAGAGCAAACACTCTGTCATCTGCCCGCAAAAATTCATCGATTTCTTCCGCTGTAGCTTTTTCACCGTAAGGCTTGAGTAATAAATTTATTTCTGTTGTCGTAAAAGGCCTGTCAAAAGTTCTCAAAAACTGCGACAAAACTTTTTCAATTTTTCCATACATACTTATAATTTACAAAATTTAAGCCCCTTCCGTCTATCAAAAACGTTTCTTTTACGGTCCTTTATAAAATAAAGCCAGAATAATTTTTAACAGCAGGGCGGCTTTTTGCGTTGCAAAAACCAGGCTTTCCGGGGTTCCGCGCTAACCGCGCTACATTGCCCAAAAGCAACGGCTTCGCCGCCCCTGCAATCCTTGCCGCAACCGTGTAACAAAAAATGCCGGCATTTCTACCGGCATTCCATTATTTTTTATTCAGCAATCTAAAAAGCGCAATTACTTTTTTTCCCGAATGTCAAGAATTTTTACATTTTCCTGTCTGATAATTTCTTCAACTGTTTCTTTGCTCAAATTGCCGATTTTTACCGTAATAATCCGCTTTGAAACATCGCTTCCGTCAGCTGTTACCACAGAAACAATATTTCCGTTTTTTGCAGCCACGGCAGTTGCAATTCTCGCAAGTTCGCCAGGTTTCTCTGCAACTTCAATCACTGCCCGAACTCCAGGCAAGGTCGCTCCAAACATCGAAATAAATGCGTTAAAAAGGTCAGTTTCGGTAATAATTCCAGAAAGAATTCCATCTTTCATTACAGGCAGACATCCGATTTTCTCAGTTGCCATTGTTCTTGCAGCCTCTTCAATCACTTCATCAAAATCAACAGTTTTTACGTTTTTTACCATTATCTTTTCAACTTTTAATTTTGAAAGAAGATAACCCAATTCATACATATCAAGTGTCGAAGCGCTGGAAGGAGCTGCTTTCTGCAAATCATTCTTTGTTATAATTCCAACCAGTTTTTTTGACTTGTCAACAACCGGAAGCTTATTGATTTTTTCTTTTATCATCAAAGCCTTTGCATCCGTCAAAGATGTATCTGGCGAAACATAAATTACATTTTTGCTCATAAAGTCACATACTTTCATAATTTCCTCCAAAAAGTTTACAAAATGGCAACCTTAAATAATTTTAAGTCGCGTTTTATAAAAAAGCAAACAAAACTATTAGCCGCCAAGATATGCAGCCTTTACAGCCGGATCTTTTATCATGTCGCTTGATTTTCCTGACGAAGAAATGCTTCCAGTTTCCAAAATATAAACTCGGTTTGCAATGCTCATCGCCTTGAACGCATTCTGTTCAACAAGCAGAATTGTCGTTCCGTCCTCATTGATTTTTTTGATAATTTCAAAAATTTCATCAACAAGAATCGGCGCAAGTCCCATGCTCGGTTCATCAAGCAAAAGAAGCTTTGGGTTTGCCATAAGTCCGCGGCCCATTGCGAGCATCTGCTGTTCTCCGCCCGAAAGAGTTCCTGCAAGCTGCTTTAAGCGCTCTTTCATTCTCGGAAAAAGCTCAAACACGTGTTCCATATCCTGCTTGATTTTTTCCTTGTCATTTCGAGTGTAAGCTCCCATTTCAAGATTGTCTTTTACAGACAAATTTGCAAAAATTCGCCTGCCTTCAGGAACATGAATCAACCCTCTGTGAACAATCTGAGCCGCCTGAAGATTTGTAATGTCTTCTCCGTCAAAAACAACAGAACCGCTCTGTTTTTTAATCAAATTTGAAATTGAATGTAAAGTTGTTGTTTTTCCAGCGCCATTCGAGCCAATAAGGGAAATAATTTCGCCTTCATTTACATCAAACGAGATGCCTTTTAGAGCGCGGATTGCACCGTAATTCACAACAAGATTTTTTACTTCAAGAATTGCCATAATTTCTCCAAAAATTTCCGATTCAAAAAACTTTTAAGCAAGATTTTCCGCTTCAGAACCCAAATAAGCTTTAATTACATCGGGATTTGATTTAATTTCCTCCGGAATTCCGCTCGCAAGAACCCGGCCGTAATTCAAAACATAAAGACGCTCACAAATTCCCATTACAAGTTTCATATCGTGTTCAATAAGAAGAATCGTCAGGTTAAATTCTTTGCGGATAAACGCAATAAGCTCCATAAGTTCCTTTGTTTCCTGAGGATTCATGCCAGCGGCAGGTTCGTCCAGCAAAAGCAGAGTTGGATTTGCAGCAAGGGCACGGCAAATTTCAAGTTTTCGCTGTTCACCGTAAGGCAAATTTGAAGAAAGTTCGTTTTCTTTTTTTTCAAGACCAAAAAGTTTAAGCAGATTCCGCACTCTTAAATTCATCACTTCTTCATCTTCAAAAAATTTTTTAGTACGCAAAATTGCGTCCCAAGGTTTAACTTTTCTCTGACTGTGCATTGCAATCCGAATATTGTCGCTTACGGTCAAATTTCCAAAAAGCCTGATATTCTGAAAAGTTCTCGCAATTCCAATCAAATTGAGCTGGGCCGGTGTTTTTTTATTTACAACCTGAGCTTTTCCATTTTTATCCCAAAAAGTAATCTGTCCGCCAGTCGGAGTGTAAACGCCAGAAAGCATATTAAAAACAGTCGTTTTTCCAGCGCCGTTCGGACCGATTAAACCGACAAGTTCGCCTTTGCGCAGTTCCATATTGAGTTCGCTGACAGCTTTAAGTCCACCAAAAACGATAGAAAGGTCATTTACCTGAAGAATCAATTTTTCATCACTCATTATTCTGCCTCCCCTTCTGCCTTTTTTGTGTCTGAAGCTTCATTTTTCGCCTTTTTAGAAAATCTGCTTTTAAGACTAAAAAATCCGTTCACAAAACTCAATTCCTTCATTCCCATAAGCCCCTGGGGTCTAAAGAGCATTACAATAATTAAAACAACCGGGTAGAACAAAAGACGGTAGTTTCCAAGGAATCGCAACGCTTCCTGAATCGCCGTCAAAACAAAGGCTGCAATAACTGTACCGCTAATGCTTCCCATTCCTCCAAGAACAACATAAATCAGCATATTTACAGAATTGTTAAACGAGGCAATATCCGGCTTAATAAAACCAACAATCGGAGCATAAAGCGCGCCCCCAAGACCGCCTATAAACGAAGCAATCACAAAACCAATCATTTTGTATTTAAAAACGCTGATTCCGTTAGAATTTGCGGCAATTTCATCTTCTCGAATAGCCTTGATTGCCCGGCCGTAAGTTGAATGTAAAAAGTTCTGCAAAAGAATAATCAGAACAACAAGCATTCCAATACTTACCAGATAACTCATTGCAGGTCCCCAAAAAAGGTCATCGCGCATAAAACTGTATTTAAAACTTTTTCCGTTCGGACCGCCAGTAACAGCTTTGAGGTTCACAAGAACTACACGCACAATTTCGCCAAAAGCAAGAGTTACAATCGCAAGATAGTCGCCTTCAAGTTTTAAAGTCGGAAATCCAATAACAAAGCCAAAAACCGCTGCCAAAAAAGGAGCAACAAGCATGGCAACAGGCAGCGGCAAACCAACATCCTGAGTAAAAATAATTACCGAATAAGCGCCTATCGCTTCAAAAGCACACTGGCCCAAAGTAAGCTGACCAACAATTCCCGTAACCATATTCACAGAAATCGCAATTACAGCATTGATTCCGCCCATTGTCAAAATCTGCGAAGTATAAGCGTCTATCAAACCAGCGCGAATTAAAACAAACGGAATTACAACCGCCGCCAGAGCCACAACTCCAGGAATTAAAAAATTGCTTTTTTTAGTATTCATCATAAACCAGCCCCTAAACCTTAACCCTTACTTTTTTGCCAAGAAGGCCGGCAGGTTTTACCAAAAGAATAACAATCAAAATACAATAGGCAATTGCATCCGCATATTGAGAAGACAGATAGGCCTTAACCATAGTTTCCGCAACACCAAGAATAATTCCGCCGACCATAGCTCCAGGAATAGAACCAATTCCGCCCAGAACAGCCGCAACAAAAGCCTTTAATCCAGGAATATATCCCATAAGAGGATCGACCTGCGGATAAGCAACAGCATAGAGAACGCCGCCTGCGCCGGCAAGAACAGAACCGATTACAAAAGTAACGGCAATAATTCTGTTCGAGTTAATTCCCATCAAACTTGCAGCGCCAAGGTCGTAACTAACAGCCTGCATTGCTTTTCCAGTTTTTGTGTAATTTACGACATAGTTCAAAACAACCATAAGAACAGCCGAAAGCAAGATTACAATAATCTGTACATTGCTTATAGAACCAATTCCAAAACTAAAATTTTTAATCGCCATTGTCGGAAAAGAACGTGGCTCCGGACCGACAAAAGGCAAAACGCGCATAACATTCTGCAAAATCAATTCAACAGCAATCGCCGTAATCAACGAATTCAACCTCGGCGCATTTCTCAAAGGTCTGTACGCAAGCCTTTCAATCGCAAGACTCAAAAGTCCGCAAAAAACCATTGCAGCAAAAAAAGCACAGACCATTCCCGCTGGAGTTGTGCCCATCGCACACAAAACAAAATATCCTGCATAAGCGCCAATCATCATAACGTCGCCATGCGCAAAGTTAATCAACTTAACAATGCCATAAACCATCGTGTACCCAAGGGCAATTAAGGCATAAATACTTCCTAACGAAAGTCCATTGATAAGCTGCTGAACAAAAATTGTTACGTTGTTCAAACTTATCCTCCAAATATATTAGTTCTATTGTATTGTAAAAAATTTTTTGTTTTTAGTAAATCAAGGCATCATGCATTATTTATAGGAGCACAATCCGCTTTCAAACCGGCTCTTCACGGTTGCGCTATCCGCTCCATCCGTCAAGACGGACGCTGCGCGCCGTTCCGATCCGGGCTAAGTTTTCGGCAAAAAAAAAGCGCCATTCCTTCGAGAAAAGCAGTTTTCTCAAATTCATGACGCCTTTGTCAAATTAAGCAAATTTAAATTTACGGCTCTACTGTAGTTTTATAAACTGTAGAAAGTTTTCCGTCAGCACCTTTTACCAATTCAAGCATTACAGCAGATTTTACAGGGTTTCGTTTTTCGTCAAAAGTAATGTGGCCTGTAACATAGTCGCCTTCAGAAGCAGCAAGAGCATCTTTTACAGCAACGCTGTCAGTTGAACCAGCGGCCAGGATTGCATTTTTAATCATATAAACTGCATCATATCCAAGAGCAGCAAAAGAAGTCGGAGTATGATTGTATTTTGCCTTATAATTTTCAACAAAAGTTTTTACTGCGCCAGTAGTTGCATCAGATGCATAGTGGTTAGAATAAAAACCGTTCAAAACTTCATCGCCGGCATTGTCAACAAGACCGTCCCAACCATCAGCACCAACAATCGGAGTATTAATTCCCTGAGCACGCAACTGTTTAGCAATAAGAGCTACAGTTCCGTAGTAATCTGGAAGGTAAACAACATCTGGTTTAGAATTCTTAATTTTTGTAAGCTGAGCGTTAAAATCTTTGTCTCCAGTGCTATAAGATTCTTTAGCAACAACAGTTCCAGAAGCAGAGAAAGTTTTTACAAAGTTTTCTGTAAGACCTACAGAGTAGTCGTTTCCAATATCATAAAGAACAGCAGCCTTTTTAGCACCAAGAGTTTCAAGCGCAAATTTAGCTCCAACAGTTCCCTGGAACGGGTCAATAAAACAAGCTCGGAAAACAAAATCTCCAGCTTCAGTAATTGCAGGAGCTGTAGCAGCAGGAGCAATCATCAAAACTTTCTGAGCCTGAGCCAAAGAAGTGATTGCCATTGTACATCCAGAAGTCAAAGAACCAACAATAAGTTTTGCTTTTTTCTGTGTAACGATTTTTTTATAAGCATTTACAGATTTTTCTGGGTTTCCTTCATCATCTTCGCTTATAATTTCAATTTTTTTACCGTTAATGCCACCAGCAGCGTTAATTTCTTCAGCCGCCAAGTTGATTCCATTCAAACAGTCAACACCGTAAACAGCTACAGCACCAGAAAGAGGTCCAATAGCACCAATTTTTACCGTTTCTCCAGCTTTTTCACCACAACCAGTAAAAGCGAAAAGTCCTGCAACAGCAAGAGCAACTGCGCCCAAAACTTTTTTCATTTGAGTCCTCCAAAAATTCAACTTAAATAAACTTTAATTATTTTCTTAATTTTAGTAAATAAAAATGAATAATAAATTTTTCACTTTTTAAAATTTTAAAGCACAAAATTCCAAAAATACTCAGACAATATTCAAAAAAATTATTTCATAATCAGCCTGAATATCGAATTAAAAAAAGACCAGTTCTTGCCGTGTCTGACAGCACGATGTCTGCATAAAAACCCGTTTAGCAATCTAATGACAAATGGCCAAGTCCGATAATGACATTAAACGATAAAACTCGAAATTTTGACTAATTATCAATTAAATCAAAATAAATCAAAATTTTAAAGTTTCTTTTTTCATTTTTCATATTATAATTAAAAATAGCCGATTTTATTTCTGAGGTTTAGTCATGAATAAGAAGTCAATTGCTTTTTTAACCCGCTCATTAATTGATGCAACAGGTCGCAACATGCTCAAAGGCATCATAACAGGCTGCAAAAAAGATAAAATCCCTTTAGTCACATTTCGAGGGCCAATTTTAAACAAAGGAGAAGGCTCCATTATCTATCACCTGTTGACGGACGATTCTGTTTCAGGAATTATCTCCTGGGCTTCTTCCGATGTAGACAAAAAAACCACAGATTTTTACAAAAGATTTCAAAAAACGCCGCTTGTCTGCATGACTTTCCAAGTCGAAGGCAAACCTAGCATCGTCACAGACTGCAAAACAGGTCTTATAGAACTCATAGATCACCTTGTCAACGTCCATCATTTTACAAAAATAGCCTTTATACGCGGTCCAGAAACCCACATATACGCAAAAGAACGTTACGAAGGTTATCTCGAAGGCTTAAAAAAACATGGAATTCAGGCAAATCCTATCTTGATTTCCGAATGCGGCGGATGGGCAATTGCCGACGGCGAAAAAGCGCTCAGCAACTGGCTCAGCAAAGGCCTAAAACCAGGAAAAGACTTTGAAGCAGTTGTTGCAGTCGGAGACAACGTTGCAATCGGCGCTCAAGAAGAACTCATCCGTCAAGGATATTCCGTTCCTCACGATGTTGCAGTCTGCGGTTTTAACGGAACAGACGACGCCGCTTGGTCAAATCCGCCAATCACTTCTGTCGAAATGCCATTCTACAAACAGGGACTTCAAGGCTACGAAACACTTTCAGCCATGTTGCAAAATAAAGAGTATACAAAACTTTTCAGATACAAAACACGTCTAGTTTTAGGCGAATCCTGCGGTTGTACCTCAACTTCCGTAAGTCAGGCCGCTTTTAAGACTTCCACAGATTTGTCAAATTCTCAGGACAAAAAGCTTTTAAAAAAAACTCAAAAAGCAAATTTTCTTTTTGATGAAAGTTTTATTTCAGAAAAATTCTCTAGCTCCGATTGGAAAAATGAACTTTCTCAAAAAATTTTACAGACAGTTCAAAACGATTTCTACACAAAAGAAGAAATTACCATTTTCTTTACAAATTTTGTGCCGAAATTTGTAGATTCATTTGCAGACGACATTCTCAGCAAAGAACCTGGCGCATTATTAAAAAACGTTACAATCGGCTTGAACAATTTTGAAAAAATTTCTAAAAATTTCAACGTCTGGCAGGATATAATCTCGACAATACGAACTTTCGCACTTTCAACAATGAGCTGTCAATGCAAAATTTACAAAAAATGCGAAAACATTTTCCAGCAAGCACGGGTACTCATAAGCGAATTTGACTGCCGCACACAAAAACAGGCAAATCTTCTTGCCGCCCGAAAAGAATCAGTTCTCCGACAAATCAGCACAGACATTCTTTCCTGCTCAAATTTGGACAAACTGTTCGAAATCATCACAAAAGCGCTTCCAAAAACTGATATTTCAAGCTGCTACATTGCACTTTACAACGATTGTCATTACACCGAAGAAAACCAAGAAATTCCACAGACAAGTCAATTAGTGCTTGCAATAAAAAAAGGCGAACGAATTTCTCTTCCAGAAGGAGGACTTACGTTCAAAACAACAGAAATCATTCCAAATTCAATCAATAATTCCGACGAATATGCAATTTACGAAATAGAATCTCTTAATATTCAGAATTCATATTTCGGTTACATTGTTTTTGAATCAGAAACTGCAAGCGGAATCACATATGCAACTCTCCGGGAACAAATTTCCTGCGCAATTTCTAGTTCCCACTTGCTCGAAGAGCGCACAAAAAGCCAGAATTTGCTCCAAACAACAATGCAGGTCATGTCAGACAAAGCCGATGTTGTTTCAAACCAGTCAGAATCCATCACTTCAAACATCACCAATATTTCAACCTCGATGGATTCAGTCGTTGGAAACATTAAAGACATTTCCGGAAACATTACAAACGTTGCTGACACTGTAACTTCGGCCAACCAAATGATAACAGATGCCGACAAATCAATAAAAACGCTTGTTCATATTACCGAAGAAATTACGCACGCAATCGACCTTATAAACGACATTGCAGAAAAAACAAACGTTCTCGCTCTCAACGCCGCAATCGAAGCTGCCCACGCAGGAGACGCCGGACGAGGCTTTAGCGTAGTTGCAAAAGAAGTGAAGGCACTTGCAGCGCAGACTGTTTCCTCAACTTCAAAAATCCAGGAACTCGTAAAAAAGAATAATCTGAGTACAAAGCAGGCAGAAGAAGTTATCAATTCAACCAACAAAGCAATCAAAACAATTGCCAGCCTTTCAGAAAACATAAAAAACTCAATAAACGAACAAGTTCAGTCGTCTACAGAAATATCAGATCGCCTGCAAGACGCTTCAACTGGTGTCGAACAAATTTCAAGCGCAATTGCAGAAATTGCAAAACTCGGTTTAAAACTAAAAAAATAAAACTTTTTCATTGAACGCCACAACTTCTTTTCTTATCGGCTCTTCGTGGTTCGGTAACCCTCAGTCCTTCGGACTGGCTTTGCCACCACTGCGGGCCGGGCTCATTCGTTTTCTAATCAGATAATGCCAGCGTCATTTTAAATTAAAAATTTTGGTTTACAATTTTTTCAATTGTATTCAAAAAAAATTGTAAATATTAAAAAAAATAAAGCCGCCCTTACAAAAAACCGAAGGACGGCGTATACAGGAACAAAATTATAAATGAATTATGCCTGTGCTTCTGCAGGAGCATCAGATGAAGTTTCAGCAGCAGGTTTTGCTTTTCTTGCTTCCACTCTTGCAATGTTTTTCAATGCAGCGTTACAGTATTTGCATACTTTAACTGTTGCACCATCAATTTCCTTTTCGTAAAGGATTTTGATATTTTCTTTTCCACAGCGTGCACATTTGCCACGTCCGTGGTTTACTTCGTTACGGATACCAGTTCCGCGATGTGCTTTAGACATAAGTTAACTCCTTATTTTGCTTCTTCAGCAGCAGGAGCTGCTTTTGCAGTCTTAGCTTTAGCTGGTGCTTTTTTTGCAGCTGGCTTTTTAGCAGGTTTTTCAGAAGCATCTGCCTTTTTTGCAGCCTTTTCTTTAGATTCTTCAGTTGGAAGTTTATAATCAACCAATTCAAGAATTACCATATCTGCAGCATCGCCCTGACGGAAACCAATCTTAAGGATACGAGTGTAACCACCCTTGCGATCCTTCATTCTTGGACCAAGTTCTGTAAAGAGTTTGTTCAAGATTTTTTCATCCTGAATAAACTTTGCGGCAATACGACGGTTGTGAACTGTGTCAACCTTGCTGCGTGTAATCAATTTTTCAGCAGCCTTACGAACTTCTTTAGCTTTTGCACTAGTAGTTGTAATGCGTTCAAATCTGAAAAGTGAAGTTACCATGTTGCGCGACATAGCACGACGATGTGCAGTTGTGCGCGAAAGCGGATTAAAACCATTCTTATGATTCATTGGATTCTTCCTTTTGCTTTGGATTTGCCAAATTTACATTCTTAAGATGACTGTAATCTGTCATTCCAAGTGTAAGTCCCCATTCAAGGAGTTTTTCTTTAATTTCAGTAAGAGATTTCTTACCAAAGTTTCTTGTCTTGGCGATGTCATCTTCTGTCTTTCTTGTCAATTCTCCGATTGTACGGATATTAGCGTTTTTAAGGCAGTTTGAAGAGCGGACAGAAAGCTCAAGTTCTTCAACTGGAGTATTAAGCAATGAACGAATTCTTTCATCACCTTCATCCATATCGTCAGAACCAGAAACGTCACTATCATTAAAGTTTACAAAAATTGAGAAGTGATCTTTAGCAATTTTTGCAGCTTCAGCAAGTGCATCTTCTGGAGAAACTGTTCCATCAGACCAAATTTCAAGAACCAGTTTATCGTAGTCGTTTCTTTCACCAACACGGCAAGGCTCAATTGCATATTTTACCTTGCGAACTGGAGAGAAAATAGCATCCATTGGAATGGTGCCAACTACTTCAACATAGTTGCTGTTTACTTCAGCAGGGATATAACCTCTGCCCAAGTCAACCTGAATTTCAATGCTAAGGTTTGCACCTTCCATCATTGTGAATACAGGAACATCTTTAGAAAGCACTTCAAGCTGACCTTCTTTTTCAAAATCATTGCTTGTTACTTTTCCAGGTCCTTTGAACTCAAAAAGGAGAGTATCCTGTTCTGCATCATTTGGAAGCTTGAAACGAATCATTTTCAAACTGTTCAAAATCTCAAGTGTATCTTCCGAAACGTTCGCAATTGAGTCAAATTCACTCTGAATTACACGAGGAACGCCCTCAGCATCAAATGAAGTAATCCGTACAGATGTTACTGCATATCCCTGAATAGAAGAAAGAAGTACTCGTCTAAGAGTATTTCCAATCGTTGTACCAAAACCTGGTTCAAATGGATAAGCAATAAATTTTCCGTAATTTGGATTTGTTTCGAGATGTTCAAATGTAATACCCTTTGGTTTTTTGAAACCTTTCAAGAGGTTTTTACGTGCCATCTGAACTCCTTTTATTTACGCTCAACAATGAGCCTGCAATAATGACAAGTCAAAAGACTGCCATTTTTCATACTTTTTTACCGGGAATCCGGTCAAAACCTAACTATTACTGACCTTACTTAAATATAAAAAAACAACAAAAATGGACATTACAAGAACATCCATTCTCATCATTTATTCTACATACGGCGAGTTTTGCGTGGACGACATCCATTGTGAGGAATTGGAGTAACATCAGAAATTGATTTTACTTTAAGTCCCAAAGCACCAAGAGCACGAACTGCATTCTCGCGGCCCATTCCTGGTCCTTTTACAAATACGTGAACTTCACGCAATCCGTAACTTACTGCTTTCTGAACAGCTGTTTCTGTAACTGTCTGCGCAGCAAATGGAGTAGATTTTTTTGCTCCACGGAATCCAAGTCCGCCTGAAGACGCCCATGAAAGAGCATTTCCATTCAAGTCTGTAATTGTTACGATAGTATTGTTGAACGTAGCCTGGATATATACGTTTCCTTCGTATACGCTCTTCTTTTCCTTTCGTTTTTTTACGGTAGCCATTAGTTAAATCCTCCGTCTTATCAGACAGCCTTTTTCTTGTTAGCAACTGTCTTCTTTTTACCTTTGCGAGTACGTGAATTAGTACGTGTGCGCTGACCACGAACTGGCAAACCTTTGCGATGACGAAGACCACGATAGCAACCAATGTCCATAAGACGTTTAATGTTAAGACCGATTTCTGAGCGAAGATGTCCTTCAACCTTGTATTCTTCATCGATTACAGAACGAAGTCTAGCCTGCTCATCCTGATCAAGATCATTCATCATCTTGGCAGGATCAATCTTTGTTTTTTCGCAAATCGCTTTTGCAGATGAACGACCGATACCGTAAATATAAGTCAATGCAACAACGACGTGTTTATTTGGGAGGTCAACTCCCGCAATTCGAGCCATCTGTTACTCCTCAACCCTGTCTCTGCTTATGTTTTGGGTTAGAACAAATAATGCGGATAATTCCGTTTCTTTTTATAACCTTGCACTTATCGCAGATGGGCTTTACGCTGGTTCGTACTTTCATAAAAGTCCCCCTAGGGAAAGCATGATATTAACCCGAATCATGGCAATTCGCAATGAATTACAATTCGGGTTATCTAATATACCACAAATCCCCTTTATTGTTCTATAGAAATTCTATAAATTTTCTTAAAATTTTACAAATTTCTTGAACGTAATTTACCCTTCTTAACAAGACCTTCTGAGTGGTGCATTTTAAGAAGCGCTTCAACCTGACTCATTGTATCAAGGTCAACGCCTACCAAGATTAACAAAGAAGTACCGCCCATCAACATAGCAATTGATTGCGGGAATTTAAATGCAATCTGAATAATTGTCGGCAAAACTGCGATTGCAGCAAGATAAATTGAACCAGGCAACACGAGACGGTTTAAAACCTTCTGCATGTATTCTTCTGTTTTGTCAGTACGGATTCCTGGAATAGAACCGCCGTTTTCTCTGATATTTTTTGCGATTTCTGTGGGGTTCAGGGTTACCTGTGTGTAGAAGTATGCAAAGAAAATAATCAAAAGTACCAACAATACATTATATGTAATTCCAGTCGGCTGCAGTATATAAGAGAGTTTTGAAACCCACGTTGCTGAAGCCTTGCTAGCACCAATACTTGAAACAATCTGAAGCGGGAAAGTTAAGAACGATGATGCAAAAATTACAGGAATAACTCCCGATGGATTGATCTTGAATGGAATATAAGTACTCTGTCCACCGTACATTTTCCGTCCAACTACGCGTTTAGCATAGTGTACAGGGATTTTACGTTCGCCGGACTGTTCATAAACTACAAGTGCAATAATTCCGAAGAACATCAAAATTACTACGATAACTGCAACAGCATTGATTTCATTGCTGCGAACTTTCTGTACAAGTTCCATTACAGCATGTGGAAGACGAGCTACGATACCTGCAAAAATAAGAATCGAAATTCCATTTCCAATACCATGAGCCGTGATCTGATCACCAAGCCAAACAGTAATCATAGCACCTGTAGTAACAGTGAGCATTGCAAGCAGTCTGAATGCAACATTACTTTCAAGAACAATTGCTCCTGGAATACTGTTTGCATAAACCGTTACAGCGGCAGACTGAATCAAACATACAAAAATTGTGCCAATTCTTGTCCACGCTGCAAATTTTCGCTGCCCCCCATCTTCCTGAACAATGCGTTTAAGAGATGGGAAAATAATCAGCGCCAACTGCAAAATAATCTGTGTTGAAATGTAAGGCATAACACCAAGCATGAACACAGAAAAATTAGAGAATGCACCACCGGCAAAAAAGTCCATGTAACTTGCAAATGCGTTTTCGCCACTCTTTGCAAGATTATTGAAGTATTCAACGAGTACTCCAGCATTAATTCCAGGAATCGTCAGCACGCATCCAAGACGGAATATTGCAAGAATAGCTAATGTAAAGAGCAGACGATTTCTCAACTCTTTAATTCTAAACATATTTACAATTGGATTGTTTGCCATGTGTGTCTCCGGTACTTATTTTAATTAGCTTTTGTTTCAGAAGCTTCTTTAACGGAACCGCCAGCTTTTTCGATTTTAGCTTTTGCCGAAGCAGAAACCTTATCTACATCTACTGTAAGTTTTTTTGTTAAATCACCAGTACCAAGAATCTTTACCAAAGAATCTGCTTTAGAAACAAGACCTTTAGCAACAAGAGTTTCCTTGTTTACTGATTCACCATCTGAATATTTTTCTTCAAGAAGAGAAACATTTACAACTGAATATTCTTTCTTGAATGGGTAGTTAGAAAAACCACGGTGTGCAATACGGCGATAAAGAGGCATCTGTCCGCCTTCAAAACCTACGTATGTTTTTCCACCAGAGCGAGACTGCTGTCCCTTGTTTCCCTTTCCCGCAGTTGTTCCACGACCTGAAGAAGAACCGCGGCCAACAATGCGTCTTTTCTTATTAGCACCCTGTGGTGCACTCAATACGAAATCAGACATTATTTTACTTCCTCGACTGTAATCAGGTGTGATACAGCTTCAGCCATTCCAAGAACAGCTGGAGTTGCTTCCAATGTATTTGAAGAGTTAATCCTTTTAAGACCAAGACTGCGAACGGTTGCAACCTTAGCTGGTTTCTGTCCAATTGTACTTTTTACAAGTGTTACCTTGATTTTCTTAGCCATGATTAACCCCACATTTCCTGCAGAGATTTACCTCTGTTTGATGCAACAACTTTTGCGTCCATAAGACTTTCAAGAGCTTCAAATGTTGCACGAACTACATTGATTGGACTTGAAGAACCCAATGACTTAGAAATTACGTCTGTTGCACCAATTGAATCCATGATTGCACGAACTGGACCACCTGCGATGATTCCAGTACCGGCACAAGCTGGTTTCAAAAGAATTGATGAACTCTTGTATTTTCCAAGAACATCGTGTGGAAGAGTGCCATTTTTTACTGGAACAGTAATAAGGTTTCTCTTTGCACGATCAATACTCTTTCTAATTGCTTCAGATACATCATTAGCTTTGCCAAATCCATATCCTACACGACCTTTTCCATCGCCTACAACTGTGAGAGCTGAGAATGACATACGACGTCCACCTTTTACGGTTTTAGCAGTACGATTCAGTCTAACAAGTTTTTCAACGAATTCTTTCTGTTCTCTTTCTTTTTCGAACTTGTTCTGGCGTTCCATTAGACTCTCCTAGAAAATGATACCTGCTTTGCGGGTTCCATCTGCGAGTGCCTTTACAACACCATGATACAGATATCCGTTGCGGTCAAAAACTACAGTTGTAATTTTTTTGTCCTGAAGACGTTTTCCAAATGCTTCACCAAGTTTTGCTGCACCTTCAACAGTCGCTTTCAAGTCAGCAAATTCTTTTTCCAAAGTAGAAATAGAAGCAAGAGTTACACCTTCGTCATCATCAATTACCTGAGCGTAAAGGTTGCAGTTGCTACGTGTTACTGTTAAGCGTGGGCGAGCAGCTGTTCCGTAAACTGACTTACGGATATGAACCTTACGGTGAAGGCGCTTTCTTGCTTTATCATTAAGTTTCTTAAACATACGCTACACCTTATTTTACGCCAGTCTTTCCGACTTTGCGTCTGATAACTTCGTCGCTGTAACGAATTCCCTTTCCCTTGTAAGGTTCTGGGAGACGAAGCTTGCGGATCTGTGAAGCAAATTCACCGACCATCTGCTTGTCAATACCAGCAATAGTAACTTTACCATTAGCATCTGCTGTAACAGTAAGACCATCAGGGATTATTGCGATAAAGTCAGAAGAAAAACCAAGGTTCATTACAAGATTTTTTCCCTGAACTTCAGCACGATAACCAACACCAGTGATAATCAAAGATCTTGAGAATCCCTGAGTCACACCTGTAACCATATTATGAACCAATGCACGGTAAAGACCATGAGCTGCACTAGCAGCTTTTGATTCATCAACCGGCGAAACAGTAAGTTCTCCGTCTTTTACTTCGAACTTTACTTTATCGTTTACATGCTGTTTTAGTTCACCCTTCGGTCCCTTTACAACAATTTCTCCGGCATTAACTGTAACTGTAACTCCTGCAGGAATAGCAACAGGAAGTTTACCGATTTTTGACATCTCTTCCTCCTATTACCAAACTTTGCAAACGAGTTCGCCACCAACCATTTTTTCACTTGCTTTCTTTCCAGTTGTTACACCAGAAGAAGTTGAAACGATCAGCGTACCATATCCATTAAGAACACGTGGCAACTCTTTATAGCCAGAATAAATACGACGACCTGGAGTTGAAATCTTTTCAATTCCGTGGATAACCGGCGCATTTGCTTCATCATACTTCAAGAAAATACGGATGATAGAATGACCTTCTTCCTGAACTTTCTTAAAATTCTTAATATAACCTTCTGTTTTAAGGATCTTAACAATTTCAAGCTTAAGTTTAGATGTAGAAACATCTACTTTTTCGTGGCGAGCCTGAACAGCATTACGAACCTTAGTGAGCATATCTGCTATTGGGTCTGATGTACTCATTTTCTTTCTCCTCCACTACCAACTTGATTTTGTTACGCCTGGCAAAAGGCCTTCGCTTGCTAACTTGCGGAAACAAATACGGCAAACTTTAAATTTGCGCAAATAACCGCGTGGACGACCACAAATCTGACATCTGTTATAGCGACGAGTGCTATATTTAGGTGTGCGATCTGCTTTTATAACCATTGATTTCTTAGCCATTGTTCCTCACCTACTTTCTGAAAGGCATATTGAACTTGGTAAGCAATGCACGAGCTTCCGCATCTGTGCGAGCACTTGTTACAATCGAGATATTCATACCAGCAATCTTTACAATTTTGTCGAAATCGATTTCTGGGAAGATAATCTGTTCTGTAATACCAAGAGAAAAATTTCCGTGTCCATCAAAACCTGTTGCTTTGATTCCGCGAAAATCCTTTACACGAGGTAATGCAACATTGATAAGGCGGTCCAAAAATTCATACATAATGTTACCGCGCAATGTTACCATTACACCAACTTCATTGCCCTCACGAAGTTTAAAGTTAGCAATACTTTTTCTGGCCTTCGTCTTAACAGCATGCTGTCCAGTAATCTGAGTTAAATCAGCTACTGCGGCATCAAGGAGTTTCTTGTTAGTGAGAGCTTCGCCGACACCCATGCTTACTACTACTTTTTTTATAGCAGGAATCTGCATTACGGATGTATAACCGAGCTCTTTGAAGAGCTCAGGAGCGATAGTGTCCTTATAGACTTTCTTAAGCCGTGGTACGTACTTATCCATTACAGTGCTTCTCCACACTTACGGCAAACACGAGTTTTCTTGTCGCCGTCAATTTTGAATCCAATTTTAGTTGGACCGCATTTTTTACATACGATCGCAACATTTGAAATATTAAGTGGAGCTTCGATTTCTGCGATTCCACCTTGATCCTGTTGACTGCGTTTTCTCATTGCTTTTTTTACCATGTTAATTCCAGATACAATTACAGCATCCTTTTTAGCAATTACGCGAACAACAGCACCACGTTTACCTTTGTCTTTTCCAGCGATTACCTGTACGGTATCGTCTTTACGGATCTTAAATTTCTTTTCCATATTGATTCTCCTTACAGTACTTCTGGAGCAAGTGATACGATCTTCATGAAGTCCATATCACGGAGTTCACGTGCAACAGGTCCAAAAATACGTTTTCCTTTTGGATTTCCATCAGCATCAACGATAACGCAAGCATTATCATCAAAACGAATGTAAGTTCCATCTGGACGACGGTATTCTTTTGAAACACGAACGATTACAGCTTTTTCAACTGTACCTTCTTTTATAGTAGAAGTAGGAATTGCTTCCTTGATTGCTACTACTACAATATCACCGATACCGGCATAACGGCGGTGTGTACCACCGAGAACCTTGATAACCTGAGCAACTTTTGCTCCGGAGTTATCGGCAACAGTCAATTTTGATTGCATCTGCAGCATTTTATAACTCCTTTAGCTTACTTTGCTCTTTCGATGATTTCTGCAAGTCTCCAGCATTTATCTTTGCTGATTGGACTGCATTCAATGATGCGAACTGTGTCACCAATGTGAGCTTCGTTCTTTTCATCATGCGCTTTACACTTTTTAGTTTGTGTAACGTATTTCTTATAGAGAGGGTTCATTCTCTTTGTATCGATTGAAACAACGATGGTTTTTTCCATTTTGTCGCTTGTTACGATACCTACGAAAGAACGTTTTGCTCCCTTTTTAGTCTGAACTTCCTGTTCTGCCACGGGTTAGCTCCTACTTAGTCTGTCCGGCAATTTCTTTTGCACGGATGAGCGTATTAATAGTCGCAATCTGGCGACGCATAGTACGCTTCTGCATTGGGTTATCAACATGGCCGATTACCATTTGGAAACGGAGATCCATGTATTTCTGTTTCATGTCGTTACGTTCAGCTATCAATTCAGCGTAAGACATTTCTTTTACATTCTTTTTCTTTGAATTAGCCATATCTTACTCCTTAGTCGATAGTTGGTTTGTAAGCAATCTTTGTTCTAATTGGAAGTTTGTCTGCGGCAAGCTTAAGAGCCTGTTCTGCAAGTTTAATATCAATTCCACCAACTTCAAACAAAATTACACCAGGTTTAATGTTTGCAGCCCAAAATTCTGGAGAACCTTTTCCCTTACCCATGCGGACTTCCGACGGTTTTTTGGTAATTGGTTTATCTGGGAATACACGAAGCCAAACATTACCCTTACGTTCAAGCTTACGGTTGATAGCAACACGAGCAGCTTCAATATGACGAGCCTGAAGCCAAACTGGTTCGAGAGCTACAAGAGCAATCTGACCAAAGTCAATATTGTTAGCACGTGTGGCATTTCCTTTTACTTTACCGCGCTGTACTTTACGGTGAATAACTCTTTTAGGACTAAGCATTTTATGTTACTCCTTTGAAGAATCTGCTGCGCGAGCAGGGCGTTTTGCTCTTGAGTCATTAGACTGAGAGCGATCACGATGAGGCTTGCGAACAATCTGTCCAGCATCTTCATTCTTTTCAATACCGTAGTTCATACCGTTGTAAACCCATACTTTTACACCAATTTTTCCATAGGTTGTATGAGCTTCGTATGTAGCGTAATCAATGTCTGCACGAAGAGTATGAAGAGGAACACGTCCTTCCTTATGTTCTTCTGAGCGTTTCATTTCTGCGCCACCAAGACGACCTGACAAACGGATCTTAATTCCCTGTGCTCCACCTTTCATCGCGCTAGAAGAAGCCTGCTTAAGAGCCTTGCGGAATGAACCACGTCCTGCAAGCTGGCGTCCAACGTTCTGTGCAATAAGAGAAGCGTTGATATCAGCACGTTTTACTTCTTTAATCTTAATCTGAACTTTTTTAGAAGCAAACTGCGCTTGAATTTCAGCACTGATTTTTTCGATGTTAGCACCTTTTACACCAATAATTACACCTGGGCGTGCTGTGTGAATTACAATTGTAACACGCTGCGGGTGACGTACGATTTCGATTTCTGCAATATCTGCGTTCTGGCATTCAGGTAATTCTCTTACCAACTTGCGGATTTTAATATCCTCAAGAACCAGGTCTGCATAGTCGCGAGGACCAGCATACCAGCGAGACTGCCATGTCTTGTTAATTCCAAGACGCAAACCGATAGGATTTACTTTCTGACCCACTTTATTCCCCCGCCTTCTCGTCAACAATGACGGTGATATGGCACATACGTTTTAAGAGCTGATCAGCACGACCGCGAGCACGGAACCAAACTCTCTTAAGTCTCGGACCTTCATCAATACGAATTTCCTTGATGTAGAGCATATCTTCATCGAGATTCTTGTTTGCATACAGAGCGTTAGCAACAGCTGATTTAAGAGTACCTTTTATCAACCTTGCACCCTTCTGTGGCATATTTTCAAGAACTGCCAAAGCTTCTGAGCATTTCTTCTGCTTAATTACATTAGCAACTGGACGAACCTTAGTTGGTGATGCAATCAGGAATTTTGTAGTGGCTACATAACCTTTTTTCTCTGCCATAGTATCCACCTTTATTTAGCACTCTTATCAGTGCCGCCATGTCCTTTAAATGTACGAGTTGGAGCAAATTCGCCGAGCTTATGGCCAACGAGATTTTCAGTAACATATACAGGAATCCATGACTTACCGTTGTAAACACTGATTGTGTTTCCAACCATTTCTGGAATGATTGTAGAGCAACGAGAATATGTTTTAATCATTTTCTTGTCTGACTCTTTATTCATTTCAATAACTTTCTTGTAAAGGCTCTTTTCAATAAAAGGTCCTTTCTTAACTGATCTTGACATTGTTAACTACTCCTACTACTTCTTACGGCGTGAAACAATGAAACGGTTAGAAGGCTTTCTCTTATTGCGAGTCTTATAACCTCTACATGGCTGTCCCCAAGGTGTAACAGGCTGATGTCCTTTACCAGCCCCTTCACCACCACCAAGCGGATGATCAACCGGGTTCATAGCCATACCACGAACTGTTGGACGGATACCGAGCCAACGTCTGCGACCAGCTTTACCAAGCTGAGTGTTCATACGTTCTTCATTACCAACAACGCCAATTGTTGCATAGCATTTTCCAAAGACACGGCGTGTTTCACCTGAAGGAAGGCGAATTACAACATACTCACCGTCTTTAGCAGCAACAAGAGCAGAAGCACCTGCTGAGCGGGCAAGCTGTCCACCACGGCCAAGTGTCAATTCAATGTTGTGAACTGTAAAACCAACAGGAATTACTTCAAGTGGAAGTGCGTTTCCAACAGTTGGAACTGCGTTTTCACCAGACATAATTTTCTGTCCTACAGTAAGTCCTTTTGGAGCAATAATATAGCGTTTTTCGCCATCTGCATAATAAATCAAAGCAATATTTGCACTGCGGTTTGGATCGTATTCAATAGTTTTTACAGTTCCAGGAATTCCGTGCTTATTGCGTTTAAAATCAATTACGCGATACTTTCTTTTGTGTCCACCACCCTGATGACGTACAGAAATACGACCACCCTGACCGCGTCCACCATTTGACTTAAGACCTGATACCAGACTTTTTTCGGGTTTATCGGTTGTCAGTTCTTCTCTTACCAAATCGATGCGGGTACGAGTACCAGCAGTGTATGGTTTAAAAACTTTAAGAGCCATCTGGTTCCCCTTAATTTAACGAAGGCTTAAACGCCCTCGAATACCTTAATTGTTTCTCCTGGAGCGAGACGAACAATTGCCTTTTTCCAGTCGGCAGTTTTTCCAGGTTTTCCACGAACCCTTTTAACTTTACCGAGAACATTTACAGTAGTAATTTTTACAACTGTAACATTGAAGAGTTTCGATACTGCTTCTTTTATCTGTGTTTTGTTAGCATCTGGGGCTACTTTGAAAGTATATTTGCCCTGTTCGCGCAAAGCAGTTGCTTTTTCAGACAGTACTGGCTCAATAAGAATATCAGTCATTATTTAGCCTCCCCTTCTTTATAGAATTCTGAAAGATTCTTAGCTGCCGATTCGAGCAAGATAACCTTTCTTCCGTAGAAGAGGTCATGTGCACGAAGACGGTTGAAAGACAAGAAGTAAACATTGTGGAGGTTACGTCCAGCCTGTTTAATTTTTGCATCATCATCTTTAAGAATAACGACTGTGCGTTCATCCTTAGCAAAATTGTTAAGAACTTTCAACAAGTCTTTTGTTTTTCCGCTTTCAACAGTGAAATCTTCTACAACAGTAAGTCTGTCGCTCTGAGCCTGTAAGCTCAAAATTGATTTCATAGCAAGGCGTTTAACCTTTTTAGGGAGTTCAAAACCAAAATCACGTGGTTTTGGGCCAAAGATTGTACCGCCGCCAACATTGATTGGAGATTTTTTATCACCACGACGAGCGTGACCTGTTCCCTTCTGTTTGTATGGTTTAGCATTTGATCCGTGTACTTCAGAACGAGTTTTTGTACAAGCTGTTCCAACACGTTTGTTTGCTAATTCGTTATTGATGGCATAGTAAATAACATCTTCATTAACTGGAAGTCCGAAAATGCTATCATCAAGCGTAATTGTGCGCAGTTCTTTACCATCGGTTGAAAAAACTTTCTTATCCATTTCTCATTTCCTCCGGATTACTTCTTTACTGCAGACTTGATGATAAGAGTGCAATCCTTAACTCCAGGAACAGCACCACGTACCATAATAACTTTAAGCTCAGGGTCGATTTTTACAATCTTAAGATTCTGAACTGTTACACGCTCAAAACCCATGCGTCCTGGCATTTTTACATTTTTAAGGCTGTGTCCAGGTGTTGTACAATTTCCCGTACCACCTGCTTCGCGATGGAACTTAGAGCCGTGAGTTGCACGTCCGCCATGGAAGCCCCAGCGTTTCATAACGCCCTGGAATCCTTTACCTTTTGAAGTTGCTGTAACATCGAGATAAGATGTTGATTCAAACAACTCAAGTCCAATTTGATCGCCTACTTTAACTTCCTGTTCGAATTCTCTGAATTCTTTCAAATGACGTTTTGGCGATACATTTTCTGGAAACTGACCTTTGTATGCTTTGCTGATCTTTGATTCTTTTATATCTTCAAGACCGAGAACAACAGCATCATAGCCATTTGCTTCCTTTGTTTTTGTAGCAACAACTGTATTCGGTTCTACATGGATCACGGTTACTGGTGTCAGTTCGCCGTTGCTGTCGAATACCTGTGTCATTCCTACTTTTTTTGCAATCAGACCTTTCATTCTGATATTTCTCCTATAGAAGAAAGCAAACTTTCTTCTCTGTCGGCCGCCATCCCTGATCCAAGGGACCGTTACCGTTTTTCAATAAGACTTAACTGCGACGCAGCCTAGCTCTTACTGTTTAATTTCTACATCTACACCTGCAGGCAATTCAAGTTTCATCAAAGAATCCATTACATCAGATGTTGGATTTAAGATATCAATAAGACGTTTGTGAGTTCTCATTTCAAACTGTTCACGCGACTTTTTGTTTACATGCGGTGAACGAAGAACTGTTACCTTATTGATTCTTGTTGGAAGTGGGATAGGACCAGAAACCTTTGCTCCTGCCTTCTGCACTGTCTGCACGATTGATTTTGCGCTCTGATCGATAAGTTCAACATCAAAAGCACGAAGTCTAACACGAATTTTTCCGTTAGCCATTTATTCACTCCAATGATTAAGCACAGTGACTAAAAGTCGCTGTGCTTTCAATCACTAATTTTACTATTCGATGATTTTTGTAACCTGTCCAGAAGCGATTGTGCGACCGCCTTCACGGATAGCGAGTTTAAGACCTTCATCCATAGCGATTGGGTGAATAAGTTCGCCGATAATTTTTACGTTATCACCTGGTTTTACCATATCTGTGCCTGGTTCAAGTTCTACAGTACCTGTAATATCTGTTGTGCGGAAGTAGAACTGCGGGCGGTATCCAGAGAAGAATGGTGAGTGACGTCCACCTTCTTCCTTAGAAAGAACGTAAATCTGTGCCTCAAACTTTGTATGTGGGTGGATTGAGCCTGGAGCTGCAAGAACCTGTCCACGTACAACATCTTTCTTTTCAACACCACGAAGAAGAATACCTACGTTATCACCAGCCTGACCCTGATCAAGAGTTTTCTGGAACATTTCGATACCTGTTACAGTTGAAGACTGTGTCGGGCGAATACCTACGATTTCTACTGGGTCGTTCATATTAACAACACCACGTTCGATACGTCCAGTAACTACTGTACCACGTCCAGAGATTGTGAAGATGTCTTCAATTGGCATAAGGAATGGCTTCTGATCATCGCGAACTGGATCATCGAACCAGCTGTCCATTGCGGCAAGAAGTTCCTCGATACATTTTGTGTTTTCTGGATTATCAGACTCGTTCAAAGCTTTGAAAGCAGAACCTTTGATAATTGGTGTATCCGCAGAGAATCCGTATTTCTGGATTGTGTCTTTTACGTCTTCTTCTACGAGCATCAGCATTTCTTCATCGCCATCGAGCTGGTCAACTTTGTTGAGGAATACGATAATCTTTGGTACACCTACCTGACGAGCAAGAAGAAGGTGTTCTTTTGTCTGAGCCATAACACCGTCAGTAGCAGCAATTACGAGAATTGCGCCGTCCATCTGAGCAGCACCAGTAATCATGTTTTTTACATAGTCAGCGTGTCCTGGACAGTCGATATGAGCGTAGTGGCGCTTGTCTGACTGATACTCAAGGTGACGTGTATTGATTGTAATACCACGCTCTTTTTCCTCTGGAGCATTGTCGATTTCATCGTACTTCAAAAGCTTATCACCGTATTTTTTTGCACAATAAGTAGTGATAGCCGCAGAAAGTGTTGTCTTACCATGGTCTACGTGACCAATAGTACCAACGTTCATGTGAGGTTTAGTTCTAACGAACTTCTCCTTTGCCATGTTTTTCTCCTTTGCCGAATTATCTTTCTTTTATCCGGCTTAAAAAAGATGATTTATGTGATGCACTTTAAGCCAGAATGGAACCATTTTCGTACAGAAAACAGCACATTCGCATACACACTATTTTATTTTTATCTGATTTATGAAAAGTTGTTACAAAAAAGCAATTCTCCATAACTTTCGAAGAATTTTTCCGACACCACCTGTCATCATCAGATTAAAATCCAAATAATTAAGTCTGGCGTTCAGAATTACCGACAAACAAAGGATTGTCTGCCTCAGAAAAACCGCTAGACTTTGCTTCTAGGGCTACCCAGCCTGAAAATTGCATAGCAATTAACTTTACGGCTTAAGTCAGACTTAATAAAAAAATTGAAGTCTGTCTGAAAAATTCAAAGAACCCTTAATCTAAATATATCTATTCAGACTGTTTTATATTTATATATTTTTTTATAAATAATTTCAATACTTAAAAGTAAAATAATTTGATATTTTGCATAAAATTAAGAAAAAAAAAGCAGAGTTTCATCATGGAAAACTTTAGCTTAACAAAACAACATGCCATTTTTTTCGTGGCAGAGATTGCAGGGGCGGCGAAGCCGTTCCGAAGGAATGACAACCCCGAAAAGCTCGATTTTTGCACAGCAAAAAGCCACCCAAATAAAAAAAAGACCTGCCAGATTTTACAGACAGGCCTTTATCAAGAATAATACTACCAGCGATAGTGAGCAAATGCTTTGTTTGCTTCTGCCATCTTGTGCACATCTTCCTTCTTTTTATATGCAGAACCAGTATTGTTGAATGCATCAAAAAGTTCTGAAGCCAAAGTTTCTGCCATTCCGTGACCGCTTCTGCTGCGAGCTGCGCCAATAATCCAGCGCATAGCCAAAGCTTCGCGACGAGAATCTCTGATTTCCATCGGAACCTGATAAGTTGCACCACCAACACGGCGAGACTTTACTTCTACCAATGGTTTTACATTTTCAAGAGCTTTCATGAATACTTCAAGAGGATCCTGATTTGTTTTTGCCTTAAGTTTGTCCATTGCTTCATAGACGATTTTTGTACAAGTCTGTTTTTTTCCATCCAACATCATGCGTGAAACAAATTTTGTTACAACAGGGCTGTTGTATTTTGCGTCTGGCATAATAGGACGATTTACTGATTTCTTATGTCTTCCCATAGTAATTCTCCTTTAAATATTATGCCTTAGGTCTCTTAGCACCGTACTTAGAACGACCGCGTTTGCGTCCTTCTACACCAAGAGTATCTTTTGTACCGCGGATAATGTGGTAGCGTACACCCGGAAGATCCTTTACACGGCCACCACGGATAAGAACAACTGAGTGTTCCTGCAAATTATGTCCAATACCTGGAATATATGCAGTAACTTCAATTCCATTTGACAAACGAACACGAGCTACCTTGCGGAGAGCTGAGTTTGGTTTTTTTGGTGTAACAGTCATTACACGAGTGCAAACGCCACGTTTCTGTGGACAAGACTCAAGTGCGGGAGCTTTAGTCTGGTTTGCAAGTGCCTGTCTACCCTTACGAATCAATTGATTAATTGTAGGCATCGCCTAATCTCCTATTTGTATGCCGGTCAGCACCCCGGTCAAAATAACAAACAAAACTACACTTTAAAAGTATAGGGTATTCAATCATACCGAATTTTTTAACTATCGGTCAACTGAATTTTATCAAAATCCAGCAAATTTATTCAAAAAAAATTCACTGGATTTTGATGATGACTAGTCTTCTTCAGAAGCACTGTCATTGATAGGAGGATACGCAGCTTCTTTTTCGCGTTCCTGTTCAAGACGACGGCGTTCCAAAACTTCTTCCATCTGAACATCAAGGTCGTTATCAGAACCATCAAACAGTTTTATGTTCCTGTAATCTTTAATACCAGTTCCAGCAGGAATCCTGTGGCCTATAATTACATTTTCTTTCAAACCACGGAGATGGTCTTCTTCGCCTTTTATTGCAGCGTTCGTAAGAACACGGGTTGTTTCCTGGAACGAACATGCAGATACAAAAGAGTCTGTTGCAAGAGCAGCCTTTGTAATACCTTGGAACATTGGACGTGCAACTGCCGGCTGACCGCCCTCTGCAATGATACGCCTATTCTCTTCGCGGAAGTGGTATTTATCAACCTGCTGCCCATAAATAAATTTTGTATCTCCAACAGACACAATTTCAACCTTGCGAAGCATCTGACGAACAATTACACCAATATGTTTGTCGGCAATTGTTACACCCTGTGCAGAGTATACGCCCTGAATTTCATTCATAAGGTAATCCATCAGCGCATTTTCACCGAGAATCGCAAGAATATCATGAGCACTTGCCGCACCGTCACAAAGCTGCTCACCTGCAACTACCTGATCTCCATCACGAACAAACAGACGGCGTGTCATTGGAACAACATGTTCAAACTGTTTTCCGTATTCATCTTCTACAACAATAACACGTTTACCTTTAGTAATTCCCTTGAACTTAACAGTTCCAGAAATCTGTGCGAGAACGCAAGGAATTTTTGGTTTTCTTGCTTCGAACAATTCTGATACACGAGGAAGACCACCAGTAATATCGTTTGTTTTTGCAGCGGCAACCGGCATGCTTGCAAGAGTTTTACCTGCTTCAATCTGCTGCTTGTCTTCTACACGAAGAACAGCGCCCGCTGGCAAGTAATATGAACCAAGCTCATTTCCAACTTCGTCTGTAATAAGAATACGAGGCTGCTTTACATCCAAGTGCAAATCACTGATACGGCGCTCTGTTTTTCCTGAGTTTACATCGACAATTTCTTCAAGTGTCTGACCGAGAATTACATCGTCAAAGTGAATATATCCGCTTACTTCAGCAATAATTGGTTCAGAGAATGGGTCGAATGTACCGATAACATCGCCACTCTTAACGATGTCACCTTCTTTTACCATAATTGTTGAACCGTTGCTAATTTCAACTTTCTGTTCATTACTTGCAAGATAAACTACACCGTCTTTAATAATGATGTGTCCGTTTTCTTTAGCAGTAATATTTCCAGATTTCTTTTCAACAAGAACTGTTCCCTTAAGAACGCGTGCTTCATCTTCAACAACAACCTTATCTCCCGACTCAACATTGAGAGTGTCGATAAGACGGGTCGCCATCATGCTGCCTTTACGAGTAAACAACCAATGTCCGTCGTCTGTAACAACATGAGTTCCGGCAACTGTTCCGATAAGAACATCGTAAGGAAGAACAATCTTGTTGTCTTCTGTTTCCTTAGAGGCTGTGCCACCAACATGGAATGTACGCATTGTAAGCTGTGTACCTGGCTGACCGATTGACTGAGCAGCGATAACACCGACAGCTTCACCGATTTCAACAAGTTTGTTACGGGCAAGATTTTTGCCATAACATTTTACACATACGCCATGTTCAGCTTCACAAGTAAGAACAGTTCTGAGCTTTACTTTTTCGACACCAGCATCTTCGATTTTCTTAGCAAGTTCATCTGTAATATATTCATTTGATTCGCAAAGAACTTCTCCAGTTACAGGATGAATTACACGCTCAATAGAGAAATGACCTGCAATTCTCTTTGAAAGCGGAGTAAGAATTTCGTCTCCATTTTTGATTGCAGAATATTCAATACCGTTGATTGTTCCGCAGTCTTCAAGATTAACAACAACATCCTGAGCAACATCAACAAGACGACGGGTCATGTAACCGGCATCGGCTGTCTTAAGCGCAGTATCTGTAAGACCTTTGCGGGCACCGTTTGAAGAAATAAAGTATTCAATAACCGAAAGACCTTCGCGGAAGTTTGATTTTACAGGCAATTCAATGATGTCGCCGTTAGGTTTAGCCATCAAGCCACGCATTGCAGCCAGCTGAGAAATCTGTTTTTTAGAACCGCGGGCACCGGAATCAGCCATCATATAGATTGTGTTGAATCCGTTCTTGTCTTTCTGAAGCTTGTCGTACATGATTTCTGTCAATTTTTCGTTTGTACGAGCCCAAATATCAGTTACTTTATTGTAGCGTTCATCTGCTGTAATTACACCGCGAGAATACTGGCCAACAATTTCTTCAACCTGTTTATTTGCTTCGTCAACCATCGGTTTCTTTTCTTCTGGAATAAGAATATCTTCCATAGAAAGAGTTGCACCAAAGAATGTTGCGTTGTGATAACCGCATGCCTTTACGGCATCAAGCATCTGAATTGTAAGCCATGCGCCCTTTGTGTGATAAACTTTTTCAATCATCTTGCGAAGATCTTTGTCGCCCATGCGCTGGTTTACAAATCCTACACCGTCAGGCATTTCCGCGTTAAAACGAATACGTCCTGCTGTAGTTGTGATTAAATCACCCTGTTTAAAGTCGCCGTTAAACGAATCTATCGGTGCTGGCACCTTAATTTCGGCATTCCATTCGATATATCCGTCTTCTGCAGCCATTGTAACTTCATCATCATTTGAGAAGCGTTTTCCTGTTCCCTTTGCATTTGGTTTTACTGAAGTCATATAGTAAATACCAAGAACCATATCCTGCGATGGATAAACAATTGTATTTCCGTTTGCAGGGTCAAGAAGGTTGCGCGCAGAAAGCATCAAAGTCCAACATTCCATCTGAGCAGCCTGTGTAAGAGGAACGTGAATAGCCATCTGGTCTCCGTCGAAGTCGGCGTTAAAAGCCTTACATGCGAGAGGATGAAGCTTGAGTGCCTTTCCTTCAACAAGGACAGGTTCAAATGCCTGAATACCAAGACGGTGCAAAGTAGGAGCACGGTTAAGCATTACAGGATGTTCGCGTACTACTTCATCAAGAATCGCATATACTTCAGGAGCTTCCTGTTCAACAAGAGTTTTTGCTTTTTTGATGTTGAGAACAATGTCCTTATCAACAAGTTTCTTCATTATAAATGGCTTGAACAATTCAAGAGCCATTTTTGTCGGAAGACCGCACTGCCAAAGCTTAAGTTCCGGACCAACAACGATTACCGAACGGCCAGAGTAGTCTACGCGCTTACCAAGAAGGTTCTGACGGAAACGTCCCTGTTTACCTTTAAGCATATCGCTGATTGATTTGAGAGGTCTGTTTGAAGCGCCTTTTACAACCCGCTTGCGTTTTGAATTGTCAAACAAAGCATCAACTGCTTCCTGAAGCATACGTTTTTCGTTGCGGATGATAATATCCGGAGCCGAAAGCTGCATAAGTCTTTTAAGACGGTTATTGCGGTTGATTACACGGCGATAAAGATCGTTCAAGTCTGATGTTGCAAAACGTCCGCCATCAAGCTGAACCATAGGACGAAGATCAGGCGGAATTACTGGAATAACGTCCAAAATCATCCAAGAAGCTTTGTTTCCTGAAGAACGGAAATCTTCAACAATCTGAATGCGTTTGAGAAGGCGCTTGTCTGTTTTTGTTCCCTTTTCGCGCATTTTTTCGCGGAGCTCAGCAGCAAGCTCATCAAGATTAAGGTTTTCGAGCATTGTTTTAATTGCTTCTGCGCCCATTCCCGCTGTGAATTCCTGTCCATAGCGCTCAACATCTTCGTTGTATTCATCTTCCGAAAGAAGCTGACCTTTCTTGAGCTCTGTGTCGCCCGGATCAATTACAATATATTTTTCGTAATAAAGAACCGAACGAAGCTGGGCAACCTGCATATTAAGCAAAAGTCCCATGCGGCTTGGAACAGAGCGATAGTACCAAATATGGCTTACCGGCGCAGCAAGCTCAATATGGCCAGTGCGTTCACGGCGAACCTTAAAGTGAGTAACTTCAACACCGCAACGGTCGCAGATTACGCCCTTGTAGCGAATTGACTTAAATTTTCCGCAGTAACATTCCCATTCCTTTGTAGTTCCGAAAATGCGTTCACAGAAAAGTCCGTCTTTCTCTGGTCTGAGAGTACGATAATTGATTGTTTCCGGCTTTTTTACTTCACCATAAGACCAGCTGCGGATATCGTCCGGGCTGGCGAGCTTTATTTTTATTGAATCAAAATCTTGAATATCACGCATCTTCATTCTCCTTTTCGAAACCAGAACTTGCCTTGTCAATCAGTTCCTGGTCGCGTTCGGTAAGGGCAATTCTCTTTCCCTTTGCGTCATAAATTTTAAAGTCCAAAGCAAGACCGCGAAGTTCCTGTACCATTACGTTAAATGATTCTGGAACACCAGCTGCTGCCGTCGGGTCACCTTTTACGATTGATTCGTAAACTTTTGAACGTCCATTCATATCGTCAGACTTAATCGTCATCATTTCCTGCAATGTGTTTGCAGCGCCATAAGCCTCAAGCGCCCAAACTTCCATTTCTCCAAGACGCTGACCACCAAACTGAGCTTTACCACCAAGTGGCTGCTGAGTAACAAGTGAATAAGGTCCTGTTGAACGAGCGTGCATTTTGTCATCAACAAGGTGATGCAGTTTAAGGAAGTAGATTACACCAACAAAAATCGGATTTACAAATGGTTCACCAGTGCGTCCATCGCGAACAATCTGTTTACAATCCGGACTAAGTCCTGCTTCGATAAGTTTTTCAGCAATTTGTTCCTGAGAAGGAGTCTGGAAAGCTGGAGATTCAAAATACTGATTGAGGTAGCGGCCTACAATTCCAAGCTCAGATTCCATAATCTGACCAATGTTCATACGTGAAGGTACACCAAGCGGATTAAGACAAACATCAAGCGGAGTTCCGTCTGCCAAGTACGGCATGTCTTCTTCTGGAAGAATACGTGCAACAACACCTTTGTTTCCGTGACGTCCGGCCATTTTGTCGCCTTCGCGAAGTTTACGTTTATTTGCAATAAGAACTTTTACAACTTCATCAACGCCAGGGTTCAAATCATCGCCTTCAGTTCTCTTCATACGCTGAACATCGATAATTACGCCTTCAATTCCATGTGGAACGCGCAATGAAGAATCGCGAACTTCTTTTGCCTTTTCACCGAAGATTGAGTTCAAAAGCTTGAATTCAGGAGTTGTTTCTGTTTCTGATTTTGGAGTAACTTTTCCAACAAGAATGTCGCCTGAACGAACTTTTGCACCAATGCGAATAATTCCTTCTGCGTCCAAATTGTTAAGCATTTTTTCAGATGTATTTGGAACATCGCGGGTAATTTTTTCTGGACCAAGTTTAGTTTCGCGGATTTCTGTCTGGAATTCTTTGATATGAATAGAAGTATACATATCTTCTTTTACTACGCGGCGACTGATAAGTACAGCGTCTTCGTAGTTGTAACCATTCCATGGAACGAATCCAACAAGGAGGTTGCGGCCGAGAGAAAGTTCTCCGTTGAAAGTTGCCGGACCGTCAGCAAGAACATCGCCTTTTTTAACTTTTTCGCCAACTTCAACAGTAGGACGCTGATGGTTACAAGTATCGTTGTTAGTTCTTTGATATTTAAGAAGAGGATATTCATCAATTTTATCAGAACCGTCAACCTTAACTTTAATAAGGTCGCTTTCTACCCAAACAACTTCGCCATCGTGTTTTGCCTTAATAAGAACACCAGAATCGTAAGCAGCTTTTGCTTCCATACCAGTTCCAACAAACGGCGGCTCCGGGAATAAAAGTGGAACGCCCTGACGCTGCATGTTACAACCCATCAAAGCACGGTTGGCGTCATCGTGTTCAAGGAATGGAACAAGAGATGCAGAAACCGAAATAACCTGACGTGGAGAAACGTCCATGTACTGAATGTCTTTTACGTTGCGAGTTGTATAATCGCCAACGTGACGGCAAGAAACCATTTCTGTCGGGAAAGAACCGTCAGCCTTCATGCCTTCAGCAACCTGACCGATGTAGTATCTGTCTTCGTCCATTGCCGAAAGATATTCAACTTTGTCAGTTGCTTTTCCGTCAACGACTTTGCGGTATGGTGTTTCAAGAAATCCATATTCGTTTACACGGGTAAAGATAGCAAGAGAAACAATCAAACCGATGTTTGGGCCTTCAGGAGTTTCAATCGGGCACATGCGTCCATAGTGAGTGTAATGTACATCGCGAACTTCAAATCCGGCACGGTCACGGGAAAGACCGCCAGGACCAAGAGCATTAAGACGACGTTTGTGAGTAAGCTCAGAAAGAGGGTTAATCTGATCCATGAACTGAGACAGCTGAGAAGAACCAAAGAATTCCTTGATTGCAGCCACAATCGGTTTAATCGAAATCAAATCCTGAGGCTTCATTGTTTCAGTTTCTTTTAAGCTCATGCGTTCTTTTGCAATTCTCTCCATGCGGGCAAATGCTGTTTTGAGAGAATTTGTCATAAGTTCACCTACAGAGCGAATACGACGGTTGCCAAGATGGTCAATATCATCGAGAACTTCGTTTCCAATGTAAACTTTTACAAGATGCTTCATCGTATTGATGATGTCGCTCTTTACAAGAGTATGAGTTTCAACAGGTTCTGAATAAATGTCGAATTTTTTATTCAACTTATAGCGGCCAACGCGTCCAAGGTCATAATGACGAATGTTGAAGAACATGCCTTCAAGTTCGTTCTTTGCAGCTTCGGCAGCCATTGGTTCGCCTGGTTTTAAAATAGAGAACACCGCTGTAAGAGCATCTTCAAGAGTTGGTTCTTCGTCAGAAGCGCCTTCTTTTGTGTACTTCATATCTTCGCGTTCAAAACAGTTGATAATCATTCTGCTGTCAAGCGAAGGATTGTGCTCATCTTTGTTGCCTTTCTTTTTACGTGCATCAAAAAGAATGATTGTGATTTCTTTTACATTCTGAGAAATAAGATCGTCAACTTCGTGCATGTGAAGAGTTGAACCTGCGCGAAGAAGAATTTTTTCTTCTCCATCTTCATTTTTAATTTTTACGGCACGTGCGAGAACTTTGTCTACGAGCTCTTCTTTTTTTGCAGCGTCAACAGCTACTGTTTCTGTTTCGTAGAACTGGTCAATGATTTCTTCGCGAGTTGAAAAACCAAGTGCGCGGAGGAAAATTGTTCCCAAGATTTTCTTTTTGCGGTCAATTTTTGCATAAATCAAATCTTTTTTCTGGTCAATTTCAAATTCAAGCCAAGAACCACGGTAAGGAATAATGCGAGATGAATAAACGCCTTTTTCGTGATTAAAAATTACACCTGGCGAACGGTGGATCTGAGAAACTACAACGCGTTCAGCGCCATTTACGATAAAAGTACCGCGGTCTGTCATGAGCGGAATATCGCCCATATATATATCTTTCTGAAGAATTGCGCCTGTATCCTTAAAATTAAGGTTGATTCTTGCCTTTAATGGAACAGAATAAGTCAATCCTTTCTGTTTACACTGAAGTTCTGTAAACTTAATATTTTCTTCTTCGAGTTTGTAAAATTCATATTCCAGCGACATATTGCCGTCTGGACTTTCGATTGGGAAAGTTGAATCAAATACTTCCTGAAGACCTTTGTTTTCAAGAGGCTCATTGTTATCCAGCTTTTCTTTCTGCAGGAAACTTTCGTAAGATGAAAGCTGAATGTCGATAAGGTTCGGAATTTCCATAAAGTTTTGGATATTTTTTCCGAAGTACTGACGATTGATGGTTCTGCTTTTGGCGAACATCTAGTTCTCCTATGAGGGACTTTACTTATTAAAATTGCTACATATCAAAAAATCCGTATGACATACTGAAATTAAAGATACAGCACAAAATTAAAAAGCTATATGCCGGGTCTACGGCAAAAAACATCATCTGGCGATGATGCTAATATCATATTTTTGGACTTTCTAAAATCCACTTTAGACACTAAAAGCTTACATTTAGAAGCCAACATTTTATTAACTCTAAACGTAAGCATTTAATGTGAATGTCGTTTATGCGACTTTTTTTAAGTAATCCGGTTTAACCGAAACTGACTTATTTTTTAGAAGCTTTACCACCAGCTTCTTCCATTTTCTTGATGAGTTCATCAGCTTCAGCCTTAGAAACACCTTCTTTAAGTGTTTTTGGTGCGCCTTCAACCAAAGTTTTAGCTTCACCAAGACCGAGTCCGAGAGCTTCTTTAACTGCTTTGATAACTGCAATCTTTTTAGCTGCATCGAAGCCTTCGAGAGTTACTGTGAATTCTGTCTGTTCTTCCTCTGCTGCCGCTCCACCAGCTGCTGGACCTGCTGCTACTGCAACTGCTGCTGTAACACCAAATTTTTCTTCCATTGCTTTAACGAGTTCTGAAGCTTCGAGAACTGTCATGTTTGCGATTGCGTCGAGGATCTGATCCTGTGTGATTGCTGCCATATTATCTTCTCCTAAATAGGCATGTTAAATCATTTTGATTTAACTCAGGTTTAATTGCGGGCGGAACAAACTGAACCGTTATTCCGCAATTTTATATTTTTGCAAGGACAGTCGACAGCTATGAAGCCTGACCTTGCTTCACAAGAATTGCAAAGTGCTTACTCAGCTTTTGCTTCTTCTGCCGGAGCTGCTCCACCTTCCTGTGATTTTTTATCAACATAAGCCTGCAAAGTAGCAGCGAGTTTCTGAACTGGGCCATTGATTGCAGACATGAGCATTGCGATAAGCTGTTTCTTTCCAGGAACCTTAGAATAAGCTTCCATTTTAGCCTGATCGTAAATTTCATTGCCAATATATCCGCCCTTGATTACAAGAGCAGGAGCGTCTTTTGCAAAATCATAAAGAACTTTTGCAGCTTCGTTACTGTCTTCTTTTGCCATTACAACGGCTGTTGGGCCTGTAAGATAGTCAGAAACGTTGTCGATTTTCATTTCTTCAAAAGCAACGCGAGCGAAGTTATTCTTTACAACCTTCATTGGAGCTTCGTGTTCACGAAGTTTGTCACGAAGTGCCGAAATCTGTTCTACTGTAAGACCACGATATTCTGTAAAGATGAAGTCATTATAATCAGCAAAAACTTTTTTTGTTTCTTCGATAGCTGCTGTTTTAGCAGGCTGGAGTTTTTTAGCAAGAATAGCCATAGATTATGCCTCCTCCTTAACATCTACCCAAACACCAGGACCCATTGAAGAGCTTACTGATACTGAGCGTACAAAGTCAGCCTTTGCATCAGCCGGCTTTTTGCGGTCAAGTTCTGAAAGAAGAGTTGTTACGTTTTCTGCAACTTTATCTGCATCCATAGAAACTTTTCCTACAGCAATGTGAATTACGCCTTCTTTGTCTGCGCGGAATTCTGTACGACCTTTTTTAAGTTCGCTGATTGCATGAACGAGGTCATTTGTAACAGTTCCTGTTTTTGGGTTAGGCATAAGTCCTTTTCGTCCGAGAACCATACCAAGACGACCAACATCTTTCATCATATCTGGTGTAGCAACTGCAACATCAAAATCAAGCCAACCGCTCTTTACCTTGTCGATATATTCAGCAGCACCTGCGTAAGTTGCACCTGCGTCAAGAGCTTCTTTTGCGCGTTCTTCTGGACAGAATACAAGAACTTTCTTTTCTGCAGTAAACTGATTTGGGAAAACCAATGTATCACGTACAGTCTGGCTTTTTCCAAGACGAAGAGCCACATGGAGTTCAACAGTTTCATCGAATTTTACAAAGTGGATGTCTTTTACAACTTTGCAAGCTTCAGCAACTGCATAGTGTTTCTGTGGATCATACTTTTTAAGAGCTTCAGAATATTTCTTTCCGTGTTTCATTATTCAGCCTCCACTTCAACACCCATACTGCGTGCAGTACCGGCAATAATTTTTTTTGCAGCTTCAATGTCGTTTGCATTGATGTCTGGCATTTTCTGTGTTGCAATTTCAGTAAGCTGAGCTTGTGTAAGTTTGCCTACTTTGTCACGAAGAGGGTTTCCTGAACCTTTTGAAAGACCGAGCGCTTTCTTAATAAGAACAGCAGCTGGTGGAGTTTTCAAGATAAATGTAAATGATCTATCCTGATAAACGGTAATGATTACAGGGATAATAAGTCCCTTTTCCATTGACTTTGTTCTGTCATTGAACTGCTGAACGAATACTGGCGCAGAAACACCGTGAGGTCCGAGTGCAGGTCCAATTGGCGGGGCCGGAGTAGCCGATCCTGCTGGACACTGTAATTTAATGACAGCTGTAACCTTTTTTGTAGCCATTTTTTATAGCTCCCTTAATTGGTGTCGGACTTGGATTCAAAAAAAAAGAGTCCAGTCACTAGCGAAATACCTCTGTCCAACGGACTTGTATTTCTTCCAAATATAGGAAAAGCCCTATTAAAGAACAGGGCTGATTCTATGCGATTCTAGATAAGTTTTTCAACTTGAAGAAGATCAACTTCAACTGGTGTTGCACGTCCAAAGATTTGAACCATAACACGAAGCTTGCCTTTTGCAGGATCGATTTCTTCAACCGAGCCGCTAAATGTTGCAAACGGTCCTTCGGTGATTTTCACCTGATCGCCAATTGCATAATTCTGTTTAATCTTAACATTTTTCTCGCCCTTAATTTCACCGGCTTTAAGAAGAAGAGACTTTGCTTCTTCGGCAGAAATAGGACGAGGTCTTTCAGAAGGATTAGTTCCTACAAAACCTGTAACTCCCTGAATATGACGAATTTTTCCACAAAGGTCTTTCCAGCCAAAATCTGGCAAATCCATCTCCAGCATAATATATCCTGGAAGAATCATATTTTTTCTGCTGTGTCTTTTTCCGTCTTTAATTTCTACAACTTCTTCTTCCGGAACTTTTACATCTGTAATAATATTTGAATCAAATTCTCCTGCTTCAAGCATCTGATTAACAGTACGAAGAATTTTCTTTTCATAACCAGTATAAGTATGAACTATGTACCAATTTTTAGACATAAACCAAAATCCTCTTTTATGCGGCAGGAAAAAGGAAACTCATTCCAGCAGAGAACAGAAGATCAAATGCACCAAGAATTACGGCAATAATAATTGAAGAAATAACAACAACTTTTACAGATGAAATTACATCATCTTTTGTTGGCCAAACTACCTTTTTAAGTTCAGCACCACATTCTTTGATAAAATCAACTGCTTTTGCCATAATTTTCCTCTATAAAAAAAATTAATTTTAATAACAGGCCGGGCAAGACTCGAACTCGCGACACTCGGTTTTGGAGACCGATGCTCTACCAACTGAACTACCGACCTAAAATATATTAAGCCGTCTAAAAAAAAGACAGCCTTATATAAAATTTAAAAGCTTATTTTGCTTTTGTTTCTTTGTGCAATACTTCTTTGCGACAGAAAGGACAATACTTATTCTTTTCAAGTTTGCCTGTAATATTTTTGCGATTCTTAGTTGTTGTGTAATTCTTGCGTTTGCAGTCTGTACACTGAAGGGCAATAATATCAATCGAAGTCTTTTTCTTGCTACCCATTTTTATATTCTCCTAAAAAGATTTTCAAAAAAAATGCTTATTAAGCGTTAGCTTCTAGCTCTCGAGCGGAATCGGACCGCTGACCTCATCGTTACCAACGATGTGCTCTGCCTACTGAGCTACAAGAGCAGGTCAACAATGACGTGTTATAGAAGTGTATAGAACATACAATTTTTCGTCAAGAGCAAAATAATTCATTTCTAAAAAATATAGTATTTTCTTGAATTTTATGCTAGTTTTCTAACGTAATATTTTTTTTAGGGGAAGCCCAATGGATATGCACAAACTGGTTGACAAGATTCTAGAATCGTACGAAGAAGTCGGCGGTATAAACGGCGAAGGAATAAACAGTTTTCCAAACAGAGAAAACGTTGTTTCTGTAATAAACGAGTTACAATGCCTTGTCTTCCCAGGCTACAGAACCGCAGAAGACATTGACCGTCACAATTTACGCTACGTAACTGGCGAGCGCGTCAACAAAATCGTAAATATGCTTACAAAAGAAATTCAAAAAGCCCTAGTTTACGAAAGAACAGTCCGCAACGAAAGTATTTCCGCAGAAGACCTCGAAAAATCCGGATATTACGAAAAAGCAGAAAAAACATCTCTTGGCTTAATAGAAGCGTTGCCAGACATTCGCCGCCTTATCCACCTTGATGTAATCGCGCTTTTTGAAGGCGACCCTGCGGCAAAAAGCGATGAAGAGGTAATAGTTTCATATCCAGGACTTGAAGCCATCGTTGTCTACAGACTCGCCCACTACATTCACAAATGCGGAGTTCCTGTAATTCCAAGAATTATGAGCGAATATATTCACGGAAAAACAGGAATTGACATTCACCCTGGAGCAGAAATTGGCGAAAGTTTTTTTATTGACCACGGAACAGGAATTGTAATTGGCGAAACTACCGTTATTGGAAAAAATGTAAAAATCTACCAAGGCGTAACACTTGGCGCCCTTAGCGTAAAGAAAAATTACCAGAACAAAAAACGGCATCCAACAATTGAAGACAATGTAACAATTTACGCGAATGCAACAATCCTCGGCGGAGAAACAATAATCGGAAAAGGCGCTGTAATCGGCGGAAACACCTGGATTATAAAATCCGTACCAGCCGGAACCATAGTAAATCAGTAAAATTTAATTTTTTTGCGGTAACTCTAAAAAAAGCTTAATTACCGCAAAAACAAAAGAAAATCATTTAAAACAAAAAAAACAGGATCCGCCGAAGACAACGTTTTCAGCGAACCCTGCCGTCCAGCAAGCTGGACATCGGAGAGAGTTTATCAGCTTTTTTACAAGCTGAGATAAATATAATTCGTAATAAAAAATATGTCTAGTACTTTTATAAAAAAAATTGTCGATTTTAATAAAATTTTGATATTTTTAAGTAAAAATTCGATAGAATAAAAAACATGGCAAAGAAAAAATCAATCACTATCTATAAATGCTCGGAATGCGGCTACACACAGCCGACTTGGCTTGGCCGCTGCCCGGAATGCGGTTCATGGAATACTTTGGAAGAATGTATTTCCGACCCAAACTCAACAGCAGCCGCTTTTGGAAAGAACGCAACAGAAAAAATTAAGCCTGTTCCTCTAGCAAATGTAACTGCTCAAGAAAACGCACGCATTTCGACAGAAATTGGCGAATTTGACCGTGTTCTAGGCGGCGGAGCAATGAAACGCAGCGCAATTTTAATTGGCGGAGAACCGGGGATTGGAAAATCTACGCTTATGATTCAAACAGCGGCGGCAATTGCAAAAAAATACGGCAAAGTTCTTTATGTTTCTGGAGAAGAAAGCGCGGGCCAGTTAAAAGGCCGTGCAGACAGATTGAATCTGGACGCAAAAGGAATTGAAATTTTATGCACAATGAGGCTAGAAGATATAAAAGATGCTCTTTCTGCCATAAATCCTCTTTTTGTAGTAATAGATTCGATTCAGACGGTTTATTCGGTTGAAGCAGGAATTGTTCCAGGAACAATAAATCAGCTTAAATTCTGCGCAAATGAACTTACAGGCTGGGTAAAAAGCCGCGACAGCGTTTTGATAATGTCGGCACATGTTACAAAAGAAGGAAATATCGCCGGTCCAAAAAGCCTTGAGCACATGGTCGATACAGTAATTTCGTTTGAAAGAAATGACGACGAGGTAAGGTTTTTGCGCGCACAGAAAAACCGTTTTGGCTCTGTTGACGAGCTTGGAATTTTTGCAATGACAGACAAAGGACTTGAAGGAGTTGGAGATCCAAGCACAATGTTCATTACAAAACGCTCTGGAAAAATGCCGGCAGGAATTGCAAACACTGCGGTTTTTGAAGGAAGCAGGGCTTTTATCGTAGAAATTCAGGCATTGACAGTTCCGGCAAAATCTTCGATAAGCAGAGTTTATTCCGACAAGATTGATTCTGCGAGAGTTGCACGGGTTGCGGCAGTATTGGAAAAACGCACCGGCATACGATTCAGCGACCAGGATTTATACATAAACGTTGCAGGCGGAGTGCGCCTTACGGAAAGTTCTATTGACGCGGCTTTGGCAGCAAGCCTTTATTCTGCAAGAACAGACCTTTCAATTCCAGAAAACACTGTGATTACCGGAGAACTCTCTCTTGCAGGAGAAATAAGGCCTGTTGCAAGGCTGAAGCAGCGGATTAAAACAGCCGGAGACTTGGGCTTTACGAGCGTGCTTGCCCCGGAAAAAGACAACGGAAGCACAAAAATTGAAAACATTAAAGAAATAATAAAAATTTTGTTTGCAAAGTAAGGCGAAAAACTAAAAAATTAGCCCGGGGTGAAGTGGCGCGCAAAGCGCGTTGCGAAGCGAAGCGGCGCAATGCAACCACGCAACACCGGTTTTGTTTTTGAATGGAACGCTGACGAAAAAAAATGCTTTTGAAACAGAAAGATGCGCTCCTGTTTATTTTTTAAAAAGACCTTTTGCGAATTCTGCAATTACAACGGCAAAATTTGCGCCTGCGGCAAAAGTTCCGATTGAAGAACCGAGCGATGAGAAAAAGAAAACAAGGAGAACACGGAGAATTCGGTTTTTATAAAAACCTTTTAAGGTCAAATCGTCCTGAAGAGTTTCCATGTCGCTTACTTTTGGCTTGCAAAATGCCGCCTGAACCAGCCCGGTAAAAAGGCCGACTCCAACAAGAGGACAAAGACTTGTAAACGGCGCTCCGACAATGGCCGTCAAAACTGCAAGCGGATGTCCAAATGCAAGAATCGCTCCAAGCCCGGCAAGTGTTGAATTCCATACAACCCACGCTCCAAGAAGCTGCGCGCCTTTTGTAATTCCACCATAAACAAAGCCTGCCGCAATCAAAGCAACGATGAGAGCGGCAATTGTCCAGCCTGCAATTTTTGAACCGACTTTTTTTGGAGGAACTTCTGATATGTCAGAAACGTCGGATGATTTTTTTCCGGCGACAAGTTCTTTTAGATAAGCCTCAACGCCTGGAAGATGTCCTGCGCCCAAAACCGCGAGAGTTTTTTTGCCCTTGCAATCCCAAATTTTGCTTGCAAGATAGCGGTCGCGTTCGTCGATTAAAACTTTTTTTACAACCGGCATATAGTCTGCCAGCTCTTTCATCATGCTGTCCATTTCGGAAGAATTTTTTAAGTTCTCAATCTGTTCTCCGCTTACCTCTTCTTTATCGAAGGCGCTTGCAAGAAGAGCGGAAATCAACTTGCATTTTCCCCAGAATGAGTTTACTGCCCAGGCGCGGCGCAATGTTGTTTGAATCGGGCGGTCTACCATTGCGACAGGAATATTGCGCTCTTTTGCACAATTGTCCGCTGCGCGCATTTCATCTCCGGGTTTTACGCCGACATTGCTGCCCATTCTTCTTTGAAAACCGGAAAGAACAAGATTTGCAAGCAACAAAAATCCTTGATTCGCCTTTAAAACCTTTACGATGTCAAGATTTTTCCAGTCTTCCGGGTTGTTTAGAGATTTGTAGCGGCCTTCGTCAAGCTCGATTGCAACACAGTCCGGCGATTTTTCTTCGACCGCTTTTTTTACTTCATTGCAGCTTTCCTGACTGATATGCGCGGTTCCTATAAGGATGATTTCTCTGTCGTCAAATTTCAAAACTTTTTCTGTCTGACTCATTTTTAAATTCTCCACTTGGGGATTTTTTTATTTTATTCCGCTCGCCCACTGAGCCAATCTGTATTCAAAAAACATCGGGCTCTGCATGGCAGTAATCTCATTATAATATTTTTGAGCCAGGCTGTCTTTGCCCATAAGCTCGTAATAAAGCGCAAGATAAAATAAATATCTGCCTTTTTTCGTGCGGTTTGTTTCTTTAGAAATGTTGAGGGCAACGTCTGAGTCTCCGCCACGGTCGTGATACATCCGCACGATTTTGTAGTCAAGGCTCTGTCTGTTCGTGAGTTTTTTCATTAGCGATTCGGTAAAAGTCCGAAGCTCTAAATTTTTCTTCTGTTTAAAAAGACAGGCTGTTATCATCAATTTGTATGAAATGCTGTCCGGATTTTTTTTAAGAGCCTGCTCAAACGCTTTTTGAGATTCTTCCCAATTTCCTGCTCCCCAGGCAAGGATTCCAAGACTTTCGTAAGCGTAATAATATTGAGGATTTTTGTCGACAGTCAAGCGATAGTAAGAAAGAGCATCTTCTCGTCGTCCCTGCTCATCGTAAAGACCTGCAAGGTACGCATAACCAAGAAAATATTCCGGTTCGAGAGCAATTGCCTGTTTCCATGCAGACTCTGCACCAGAATAATCTCCTGTCATGCGGCTCCATGTTCCTAAGTCAAACCAGTAATCAGTGTTTGAAGGGTCGATTTTTATTGCGGTTTTTATGTATTCAATCGCCTTTTTATACTGTGTGTTTTCTGCTTCGTATTTTCCAAGATATGAATTTACCTGCGGATTATTAGGATTTAGTTTGTAAAGTTTGTTGAAAGCGTCCTTTGCGTCATCATCTTTTTCCATATAGTAGCACATTTTTCCGTAACCAAGCAGAGCTTCTTCGTTGGTTCTGTCGCCAAAAAGCGCTTTTTTATAAAAATCCCGGGCGTTGCGCCAATTTTTTTTGAGCGACTGCTCGTCCGCAAGCTCGATATTTGCCTCGGCATTGTAAGGTTCAATTGCGAGAATCTGCTTTATGAACTTTGCCTTGTTTACCTTGTCGCCTTTTTGTTTTGCCGCCATAAAATTCAAATTCAGCACTTCGATATTTTTTGGTTCTTTTTCAAAAAGCAATGAAGCAATTTTTTCCGCCTGTTCCGTTTTTCCAGCAGAAAGCAAAAGGCTGCCCTTTAAGCACAAAAGTTCAGTGTCGTCCTTTAAATTTTCAGGAATCGACTCAAAAAGGCTCAAAGCCTGTTCAATTGTTCCATCCTGCAAGACTGAGCTCAATTTTTGCACAAATTGAATTTCCTGCGATGAATTCAACTGCGAATTCTGGGCAAAAACTACAGGAATACTTACCGCTGCCAGAAAAAACACTGCGCAAAAAATAATTACCGTTCTTTTTTGAAATAATTTTTTCATTTTTCCTCTCATTGAAAATTTTGCTTTCATCAGATAAACTGAAAAACAAATGTTTAGACATCCATTTAGAAAAGCTTTCGGTTTAACCTTCCTTTACGGTTTTATTATTATCGGAATTTTTATCCTCCAATTTAGAAGCGAATCAGTTATTTTAAAGAATGCAGGCCTTTTAAGAATATCGGTTTCACAAACCCAGGATGCCGACGGCAATATGTCGCTAAAAAACACAGTCGGCGTTTCTTTTAAGGGAATTTCATTTACAGCGGACGACGTTCATCCCGCTGTTCTCTTCAATTCAAAAACTCAAAATCAAACTCCGCTCACGCTGCTTTCTTGGGAACAGCCTTCCCCGCAAAGTTTTAAATTCAACTTTACAGAAAACACATCTCTCACTTTTACGGTAAGCGACACAACTCCGCGCGCAAGCCTTTCAATCGCTGCCCAACTGCCAGACAGCAACTCTTCGCTTTCTCTCTATTACAATCCTGTTTCGGGCTATTCGGTTACAGAACAGAGCCGCTCAAAACAACTTTTTAGCTCAAAAAATATTTCTTACACAATGTCTGCAAATCAGATTAAGGACACTCAAATTATCCTTACAAAAAGTGCAAATGTTGCAATGTACACTCGGTTTGACCCGACAAAGGCATTCTCTTTTGCTTCTATTCCTACGGATTCTCAGACAGCAACAGCCTCTGCCTACGAAACAACAGTCAGAGATTTTAGAAACGCCCTTGTTTCTCAGGCAACTTCTGCTTTTTCAGACTCCTCCGCAATTTCGGAAGCTGTCGTTGCCGCTTTTGTGGCAGAAATGGCTTCTCAATCACGCTATCAGGAAGCAATCAAAGCAGTTCCAGATTCGTTCAAAAACGGAGCAAGAAGGACATATTTTACTTCTCCATACTTTAATACCCTCGCAGCAATGAATCCGAGCCTTGTAATGGCAAATGAAAATTTTGCGTCAATGATTCAAAACGCCATCGAACACAATTCCATCGACGTTTTCTCTGCTGACAACATTGCAGACTACATGCTCAGAAACGGAAATCTCGAAAACGTAAAACTCCTTGCCGCCCTTCCAGCAGCAATTCAAGATTTCCAGCCAACTCTCGTTCAGGCAACTTCAATTCTTCAAGTTTATCTCTCGCTCAAAAAAGCAGACAGCCCGCTTGCAGAATCATTCCAGCCGGTTACAGAACAGTGCCTAAATTCAATCACCCAGGCATGCACACTTTCTGTTTCTGACGACACTCTCACCTTGCATGACAGGGATTTTGCAGCAGGATTTGCGCAGACTGTTGAAACAGGAACCGTTCTGATCGACTACGGAAAACTTTTCGCAATTCCAGAATACTGCGCAGGCGGTTACATGCTCATAAACACGGCATTTGCCCAGAATCAAACAGCGGATCTCCGCACACTTGCAGAACTTTACCCGATTCTGATAAAAAACAACGCAAACTATCCACATTCGCTTGTAATGGACAAAAATTCAACCGAAACCATCTGGGCTTGGACTTGCGCCTCAAACATCACTTACGAAGAAAACGAAAATTCTTCCGAAGCGTTAATCACAGTTTCGTTCAAGCAAGGCGATTCTCATTACATAATCATAAACGGAATCAAACCTTTTGTCGGAATCGAAATTTACGGACTTTCATTCCACACAGACCCTCGGTTTGAAACTTACAATTCGTCGGGCTACATTTACAACGAAAAAACGCACACTCTGTTCTTAAAATCGCGGCACAAAGTTTCAAACGAAAAAATTCGCCTGTACTTTAACACCGTCCGTAACGAATATTAAAATTTTGGAGCACATTTGGCCTTAAAGCCAAAATTTTTCCGGTTAAAATGCGCATTTTTCGGAATTTCCGGCTCTTACTTCAAGTCCTCGCTTCGCTGTGGTCTTTCCGTAGCGATCCGGGCTACGTTTTACTGTAAAAAAATTGTTTTTTTTACGTAAAATTCTGTTTTCTATGATATAATCACAGAATAATCACTCATTTGTAATTTATTTTTTTACGCATTTATATTTAAGGGGCAATTGTGAACAAACGCGACTTTCCTAAAATTCACTTCTACGATCAGGATTTTGTAGATATTTACGATAAAACATGGACATGGCTTTCGGGATTCTGGTTAAATTCAAAACTCGCAGAAGATCCAGCCGACGGTTATTTTGTCTATCCTCAGGACAAAGACGGAAATCCCGTTTTAACTTCAACAACAGAACCTAATTCCCCAAACACAATAGCTTCTGCCACGATTGACCAGTTTGAATCTATTTTTTCTTCATTCTTCCTCGTTTATTCAAACCGCAATTATCCGGCAAACCAAAACATTGATTATTTTTACTCAAAACAGGAACAAAACGGCGCAATCCGCTGGAAATACGATTTAAAAACAGGAAGCCCGGTTTTTACAGAAGACAATCCCGAAGGAATCGGTCTTCCGCTTTTTGCCTGGGCAGAGTTCAACCTTTACCACAAATCTGCAAACAAGCGACGTGTAAAAGAGATTATGCCTGTTCTTCAAAAATACATGGAATGGGTAGATCAGACTTACAAACAGCCAAACGGTCTTTACAGCGCGCCTTTCTCTGCAAGCACAATGTTTAATTCGCCTCGCCAGAATACTTATTATGCAGTCGATTTTAACTCTGCAATGGCAATCAACTGCGCGCACATGAGTGCTTTAGGCGACATTCTCAACGACAAGGAAATAAGCTTCCAGTACAAACGCGCATATTTTTCCCTCAAAACGAGAATCAACTCAATGATGTGGGACAGCAATTCTGGTTTTTACTACGATTTGGACAAAAATGAGCAAAAACTTTCTCAAAAAACAATTGCCGGTTTCTGGCCGCTTTTGGCAGAAATTCCAAATGCTGACCGCGCAGACGCTTTAATTGACCATCTTTCCAACCCTTGCACTTTTGGAACAGACCATCCGTTCCCGACACTGAGCGCGGACAGTCCAAACTTTAACGAAAACGGCGAAGGTTTCTGCGGCGGAGTTTACCCGGCATTCAACTTTATGGTTATAAAAGGCTTGGAAAAATACCAGCATTATGAGCTTGCCCGCGAATGTGCAATCAGACACCTTTATTTTATTCTTGAAGGGTTACAACCTGCAAACGGGAAGAAAGGCGACATGTACGAAGCATACAAACCTTGCAAAGAAGGCCATGCCGTCATGGAATCGGATCCAAAATATCCAAAACAGCGCTATCTTCAAACTGTCGGACTTTCAACAATCGCGCTTATGATCGAAAACGTAATCGGTCTTTCAATTAGTTTGCCGCGCAAAACAGTAGATTGGATTATTCCAAACCTCGAAATTATGGGAATCGAAAAGCTTTCTCTAAAGCGCAACTTAATCACAATTTTGAGCAATAAGTCTGTTCGCGGCTGGGAAATCCAAATGGAAAGCGAAAAACTCTATTACTTTACAATCAATATCCTCGATCAGAAGAAAAAAACACTGCCAATTCCAAGCGGAAAATGCTCAATGCTGATTGATAAACTTTAAAAACCTTAAAGAAATCCTATTTTTTCAAAATCTAGTTATAAAAAAGCCTGCTGTTTTTTAAGCTAAACTTCAGCTTTTACAGCAGGCTTTTTTTATTCAATTTAATTTTGCTCAAAAACTTAATTGTGAGTTTCGCGCATTTTCATGTATTTTTCAGAAAGCGTGTTCAAGTTATTTACCATAAGAATCGGCTGTCTTGTCGCATCCAAAGCATCGCGCCACAAAGCGCCTTCCGGATCAACAAAATTGCGTCTTCTAGTTACCATCTGAATCGGCAAATGAACATATTTGTTGTTTACAAGACCTACAACCATCTTTGTTTTTCCAGCCATAGCCGCATGAGCCGCATAACTTCCAAGACGTTCACAATAAATCGAGTCGTTTGCAGTGGTTACAGAAGAACGGATCTGGTAACTTGGGTCAACATATTTTAAGTTGATGTGAATATTTTTCGACTTAAAATATTCATTTATCTTGTCGCGCAGAAAAAGTCCAATATCTGCAAGTTTTTTGTTGCCGCTGGCATCGGTTTCGTCAGTAGTAGCAAGCAAATCTTGACCTGCGCCTTCAGCAACGACAATTACCGCATGATGACGCTCCATAATTCTTTTTTCCAAATGTTCCAAAAATCCGTTCGGACCGTTCAATTCAAAAGGAACTTCAGGAATAAGACAGAAATTTGTTTCGTGGCTTGCAATTGCCGTTTCAGTTGCAATAAAACCAGATTCGCGTCCCATAAGTTTTACAAGGCCAATTCCATTAATCTGGCTAAAAGCTTCCATATGAATTGAAGAAACCGCTTCCGTCGCGCGCTGAACCGCAGTTTCAAAACCAAAAGAACGGTCAATAAACAAAAGGTCATTATCAACAGTTTTAGGAATTCCAACAACAGAAACTTTTAAACCGCGTCTTTCAATTTCATTTGCAATATCAAGCGAACCGCGCTGAGTTCCATCGCCGCCAATAATAAAAAGCATATTTATGTTCAACGATTCAATGGCATCAACAATTTCGGCAGTACGGTTTCCGCCGCCACGGCTTGTTCCTAAAAAAGAACCTCCGATTTTATGAATGTCATCAACTGAATCAGGATTCAAATCAATCGTATCAAAACCGCTTTCCGGGAAAAAACCTTTAAAACCAAATCTAAAACCGCGGATTTTTTTTACACCATAACGATAATAAAGACAGCGGACAACGGCACGGATTACGTCGTTCAAACCAGGACACAAACCGCCACAAGTACAAATTCCCGCATTTACATGAGCCGGATTAAAATAAATATACTCACGAGGACCGGCTTTTTGCATAAGATTGGAAACACCAAGGTTGTCTTCTTTTGGCGAATCTTCAAAAACATTTACCGCATATCTTACAAATGAAGAATCTTTTACATAGTTTGCACGAAAATCACCATGCTTTGTAGAAAGTTCAATCGGCGAATGAACTTTGCAAGGTCCGAGCTGTTCAATACTAAAATCATATTTCTCTGCCATAAAAACCTCTTTTTGCGAGCAATAAATATCCAGAAAACCTCTAAAAAACGAAATTTCCAAAGACTTTCAAATTTTACAACGTATAAAATCTTTTTTCAAATAAATCTACGGTTATTCTTCGTTAATTTTTATTTTTTTGGAGCGCAATTTTCTCACAAACCGGCTCTGCACGGTTCCGCTTTCGCTCCATTCAAAAGCCGGAAAAGTCTTTCCGCCTTTTGAACGCTGCGCACCGTTCCGATCCGGGCTAAGTTTTATGTTAAAACACATATTTTTGCAAAATACTTATAAAATATTGCTTTTTTTTATTATTTTTTTTACAGAAAATTCATTTAAATATCGTCATTCTGCAAATAATGCCCTTATTTTTTCCCAATTTTATTGTATACTAGAGCATAGCAGTTTTTATTAGCTGTTTATTCAACACAGAAACTGCGTATCCAAAAAATAATTTATTTGTTCTACGATTAAAGAACGCCAAAATGAGGAGGCTTTTAATGAAAAAGTTAGTTGGTATTATTTCTGCATGTCTTATGCTTTGCACAGCAGCATTCGCAGAAGGTTATTTTAGCGCTGAAGACCAGGAAAAAGGAACTATTACAGAAGACAAAGCTGTAGAAGATGGCTTCGTTCTTCATGCAACAACCGAAAAATACATGAACATTGCTAAAAAACCATTGCACAAAGCAGCAAACGGCGAAGAATTCAACATGGCTCTTCAGCTTCAGGGCAGCGGAAACGCTTCTTCACGTTCAGTTTCTTTCCCGGCAAAAGCAGGCGAAACAATCACTGTCTGGGGAAACTCTACTTCAAAATCAGATATGCGCCCTCTCGTTGTAGTCGGACCAGACGGAAAAACTGTAGCAGAACTTCCAATGGACAAAGATGTTAACGGAGCAGACGGACTTGCTTCTGAAGGTTCTGTAAAAGTTTCTGTTGACGGAACTTACACAGTTTTTTCTAAAAAATCAGGCATCAATATCTACAAAATCAACGTTGGAAAATAATTAAACTCTAACAAAATTAGGCGCGCAGACTTTTCCTAAGACGAGAGTCTGCGTTTTTTGTTAATACAAGATACAAGTTTACGTTGCAAACTTACTAATCAATTGCAATTTTGACTTTTTATGGGAGAACAAGATGAAAAAAATTGTTTCTTTGGGACTTTTTGCAGCACTTGCTTTTTCTGGATTTGCTCAGTCAGCACGTCCGGACTGGTCAACCGTTGCAGCCCCAAAAATCACATCTGTAGGTCTTAGCGATGGAAATCCAAACGAAATTACCGTAAATTTTAACGCTCCTACAGACGCAAAAACAGCCGACAAAGGCTATGTAGAAATGAAGGGTCCGTTCGGAAGCCCTGTAAAAAACACATTCGGAAAAGCACGCAGAGCTGCAAAACATTCTGAATTCACACCTGAATTTTCTGGAAAATACACATTCACTGTCTATACACAGCGAAATAACGAATCAACAGCCAAAGCTTCAGATCCTGTTGTATTCGACTTTAGCCTTCCTTTGACAAAACCTGTTTTAAACGTTTTAAATATTGGCAAAAGCACTCTTTCTGTAAAATGGGATCCTGTCGTAGAAGCTGAAAATTATATTGTTTCTTACACAGAAAATGGCAAAACAAAAGAACTTTCCGCAACAAAAGGCCTTTCTGCAGAAATCAAAGGACTTAAAGACGGCGATTTTAGCGACATTATAGTTTATGCAGTTCGCGGCAAAGAAAGAATTGCATCTTCAACAATGCACAAACTCGTGCGTGAAGAAAAAGAGCGTGTATGGACATTCACAGAATTTGGAACTTCTACGAACCCTGCCCGCAACCGTTTTGAACTTTTAGATCCAAACAATCTTAAAGTAAAACTTTATTCATGTACTTACGATGAAAATACTGGCAACATCCTTGAAAAAGGCGGAAAATTCGAAAGTTACTTTGACGGAATTTCTTTCTATTACACAGTAATTGATCCTAAAAAAGAAAACTTTGAACTTACAGCTACAGTTCACGTAGATTATCATAACCCAATGGCTGATGGGCAGGAAGGTTTTGGTGTTGTTGCTCTCGACCGTCTTGGCGTCGAAGGCCAGCCTTTAATGATTGCTTACAATAACTCGGCAGGAGTTATTACACGTAAATTTACAACGCACATCAATGGCGTAAAAAAAGAAATTAAAGACGGAATTGGCGCCCGTTTTGTAAGCGGACTTACTGACGAAATTATTGCGCTTGGCGATGAAGGAATTAAGGCTCACGCGACAAGCAAATCAGACGCTTTCTCTTATGATCAAGGTTCAGATGCAATTAAAACAGGCGACACATATCGCGTTACACTCAAAAAAGACAATACTGGCTATCATGCAATCTACAAGCGTGCAATTCCTTCTGAAGACACAAAAGAAGAATTCATAATGTACGATCCAGAGAACAACAAACTTCTCCAGCTCGACAAAGACCACATTTACATTGGTTTTGCAGTAGCTCGCGGGTGTAACGCAACATTTTCTGACGTTGTTCTAAACATCACCGATCCTAAAAAAGACCCTCCGGCTCTAGAAGAACCTCCAGAACTGGTTCCTCTTTCAACAACAATCGACTGTCCAACAACATGGTACAATCAGAAATATCCATTCGCATTTACAACAAACGCAAACGGAACTATCAGCGTAAAAACAACTGACGGAAAAGTCCTCATCAAGGGAGACAAAATTACAATTCCAGCAGGAAAAGTTTTTGCTGACTACAAAAAAACAATCAAAATCAACAAGGATTTGAACGACCTTCTCGTCACTTTCGATCCAGAAGACAACTGGCGTCCAGCTCCTAAAAAAGTTATTGCTCAGTTCAACGCAGAAGATAACGACTACGAAATGAACTACAAGCCGGTAACTTTCACTCACACAATCATTTCTAAAACATACAAGGGCAAGGTTCTTTATGTTTCTCCAAATGCAAATGCATTCGGAAAAGGCACTAGCGATGATCCACTCGACTTGGGTTCAGCAGTTGCATACTGCCAGCCTGGACAGAAAATCATTCTTAAAGCTGGAACTTATTATCCTGGAAAGAGCCTCGAAATTGAACGTGGGAACGATGGTACTGCAAAAGCAAGAAAATACCTAATTGCAGACGCTGGAGCCCGCCCAATCATCGATTTTTCAAAATCTAAAGCAAAAGTTACTGCTGTAAACCTTTACGGAAGCTACTGGACGCTCCAGGGATTTGATATTACAGGCACTCCGGGAGACGTAAAAGCCCTTCAGGTTGCAGGAAATTACAACGAAATCAGAATGGTAGACACTTACCTTAACGGCGATACAGGAATTCAGATTTCTGGACGTTCTTCTGAGAGCTTTGAAAAATGGCCGCACGACAACTTGATTTACGGTTGCGAATCTTTCGGAAACTCCGACCCTGCTCAGAACAATGCTGACGGTTTTGCTTCAAAACTTACATCTGGCGAAAACAATGTATTCCGTAACTGTGTTGCACACCACAACGTAGACGACGGCTGGGACTTCTACTCTAAGGTAGAAACAGGCGCAATCGGCGCAGTTCTTATCGACAACTGTATTACTTACGCAAACGGAACAAAACTCGACGGAACAGGAAATGGTGACGGAAACGGATTTAAACTTGGTGGCGACGGAATCGCAATCAAACATATTCTCCGAAACTCAATTTCCTGGGGAAATGGAGTAAACGGAGTAACCTGTAACTCTAACCCAGCACTTATTCTTGACCACGTAACAGTTTACGGAAGCGGAAACTACAATGTTTCTCTTTACGGAAAAGGCAAAGCCGCTGCCAACCCGCGCGTATTCAAGGCAGATGGAGTTCTTTCTGCAAACGGCGGAGCAGGCGACAACTTTGACGCTTCTAATGATCCAGACCTTGCAAAACGCCTTGCTGCAAAAAACAACTACTTCTTTAACGGCGCAAAATCTGTAAATGTTGACGGAACTACAGTTGATATTGCAAAAACATTTGTAAGCACAGATATTGCAAAATGGGCTAACGGATTTAACGCTGACGGTTCATTTAACCGCATTCCACGTAACGAAAACGGAGTATTTGATATTGGCGACTTGTTCCGCCTTACAGACAATGCTCCAGAAAACACTGGCGCTGACTACAATTACGTGTCAAAAAATGCAAATGCTAAATAATTTTTAGAAACTTAAAAAAATCTAAAAATTGACCGGAAGTGCCGCCCAAAATTTTGGGCGGCACTTTTTTTACGCACCACAGACTTTTACTAGCCCGGATTTTTGCATGCT